>JALSIU010000102.1 GCA_026989715.1 Methylomonas sp. | reverse complement strand
ACAAATTCACGACTGGTCGCTGTTGCTTGGCAGGGCGTTTGTTGAAAGCTAATTTTGCCATTAGTCTCGCATTTGTAAATTTTTGCATGGGCAGGTGTTATGCATAGTGCAATAATTAAAAAAGTAGTGAGGCGCATATTTTTCCTTAGAATTTTTAGAGTCTTTTTCTCAAATAATAGTCTAAATTAAACTAAAGTTGTGAAAATATTTTTGAGGCTCTTTTTTGTCATTTATCTGTCATGTTAGAAAATATAATTGTATGAAAATAAGAAATGAGAGTTGATACGCCAGTAAATAACATAGGTAAGTTAGATAGAACGCTATGCGTCGCACCGATGCTTGATTGGACGACTAAACATTGTCGTTTTTTTCATCGCTTATTATCACAAAATGCCGTTTTATATACTGAAATGGTAACGACCGGTGCGTTAATACATGGTGATAGAGAGCGGCATTTGGGCTTTAATCAACAAGAGCATCCTGTGGCATTACAATTAGGAGGAAGTTCGGTGCAAGATTTGGCCTTATGTAGCAAAATGGCTGAAGATTATGGTTATGACGAAGTTAATTTGAATATCGGTTGTCCGAGTGACCGTGTGCAAAATGGTCGCTTTGGGGCTTGTTTAATGGCAGAGCCTGATCTGGTTGCCGAGTGTGTGGCGGCCATGCAGGCTACCGTGGACATTCCGGTGACGGTTAAGTCACGTATTGGAATTGATAATCAAGATTCTTACCAAGCATTAGCGGCTTTTATCGCGACAGTGGCTGATGCAGGGTGTAAGACCTTTATTATTCATGCGCGTAAAGCCTGGTTATCAGGATTATCACCGAAGCAAAATAGAGAAATTCCACCCTTGCGTTATGACGTAGTGCAACAGATTAAACAAGATTTTGCCACTTTGGAAATTATCATAAATGGCGGCATCGCTACCCTCGAACAGGCGGAGGCGTTAATGCCGGGTGTAGATGGGGTTATGATTGGTCGTGAAGCGTACCATAACCCTTATTTATTGGCGGCAGTCGATGGTATTTTTTATCAATGTAGTACGGAAATAAAAACACGGCAGGAAATCGTATTGGCTTTGGTACCTTATATTCAAGAGCAATTAGCCGCCGGCGAACGTTTGCATAGCATAACGCGGCATATTTTAGGTTTATTTCATGGTGTTACAGGCGCCAAAGCTTGGCGGCGGCATTTGAGCGTTTATGCGCCCAAAGCCCATGCAGATGAGAATGTGGTTTTGCAGGCATTAGAATTAGTGCAAGTATGATGTATACTTAACGCCTATTTTATTTTAGAGATGAATGATGGAAGAATATTTCAGCAAGATTATTGCGGCAATTGGTGAGGATGTCACGCGTGAAGGTTTAGTCGATACGCCTAAAAGAGCCGCTAAGGCATTTAAGTTTTTAAATAATGGCTATGAAAAAAATTTAGAAGAAGTTTTAAATGGTGCCATTTTTGAAGCAGATACTGAAGATATGGTGATCGTTAAAGATATAGAACTGTATTCTTTATGTGAGCACCATTTATTGCCCTTTGTGGGCAAGTGTCATATTGCGTATTTACCGGATGGGCATGTATTGGGCTTGTCAAAACTGGCGCGTATTGTTGATATGTATGCAAGGCGTTTGCAAATTCAAGAAAGATTGACTAAGCAAATTGCTGATGCGGTTGATGAAGCCATTGGTGCTAAAGGAGTTGCTGTGGTGATTGAAGCTAAGCATATGTGCATGATGATGCGAGGGGTGGAGAAACAAAATTCAGTGATGACTACATCTGTGATGACAGGTATCTTTCGTAAAGATATGAGTACCCGTACTGAGTTTTTGAATTTAATTAACCGTCCTTCGTAAAGGTTGGTGTTGTGGCAAAAAAAAACAGGGTTGTTTTAATTGTTAATCTAGGGTCGCCGGATAAATTGACCACGCGTTCGGTTCGGCGTTTTTTACGAGAATTTCTGGAAGACCCGCGTGTCGTCAATTTACCACGCTCATTATGGTGGGTTGTGTTGAATTTTTTTGTATTACCGTTTAGGCCACGCAAATCAAAGCATGCCTACGCAAAAATATGGACAGAGCGGGGCTCACCATTGACTTATTTAACGCAAGATTTAACGGACAAGGTAGCGGCGCATTATGCACAAGACCCACAAGTCTCGGTGCAAATGGCAATGAGTTATGGTAGACCTGCATTGAGCAAAAGATTGCGTCAGTTGCAAAAAATGCAATGTGAGCAATTGACAGTTTTGCCGTTATATCCACAGTATTCTTCCACGACCACTGCTAGTGTGTTTGATGCCGTGGCGCATGCCTTATTGCAATGGCGTTATATTCCTGAATTGCATTTTATTAGTGATTACCATCAGCATCCTTTATATATCAGTGCATTGGTTGCCTCTATTAAGCAGGCATGGGCTGAGCAAGGGCAGGCTGAGCTGTTGTTGTTGTCATTTCATGGTTTACCTGATGTACTGACTAAAAAGGGCGACCCTTACTATTATCAATGCTTGCAAACGGCAGAGCTTATTGCTGCACAATTAAAGTTGCCTGCAGATAAATGGCAAGTGGTGTTTCAATCGCGCTTTGGTCGGGCTAAATGGTTGCAGCCATACTGCATAGAAACGCTGATGGCATTGCCGGCGAAAGGGATTAAGCAGGTTGATATTATTTGTCCGGGTTTTACCATTGATTGCTTAGAAACCTTAGAAGAAATTAATATGGCCAATAAAGCTATTTTTCTTGAAGCGGGCGGTGAGCAGTATCGGTATATTGCCGCACTCAATGATTCGGCGGAGAGTGTCGAACTTATGATTGATTTGATTGATAACAAGGTGAAATAATTATGCGTGCTTATGACCCTAATAATTGTGCTTTTTGCCGGTTAATGCGTAGTTTAGCATTTACCGGTGTCGGCATGGGAATTGGTAGTGGCACAGCTTATTTATTAGGTGCCGATCAGCAAGATGTAATGGCTTCGGGCATTGTCGTGTCGGCTATTATTGTGTTTGGCTTATTGGATAAAAAGAAGAAAAAATAATATGACTATACTGAGCGCGTGGCAAAATAAATGGCCTAAAATTCGGATTAGTAAACCTGCGTCTATTGGCGAAGGTGTGCTGGATGCAGGGGCTTTTAAAAGTATTGAGGTCAATAAGGTTTTTGATACGATTAACCATGCACAGACTATCATTGGGCAAGCTGTTTTATACCGCTCTTTAGTGCGGCCTTTAGATGATTTGCAACGCATTAAAGCCAAGCAGGAGGCAGTAAAGGAAGTACAGGACAATATTGCATTAAAAGAATCTTTAGAGCGTATTGTGCAGCATGCGCAACAAGATGAGTTACGCTTTCACCAACTATTGTTTGCCAAATTTTTAGCCTCCGGCGGGACTGCGCGAACGGTTGAAGAAGTGGAAGGCTATGGTTATCGTCAATATCGGCGAGGGATGCATTTTATTTTGGACTTTGTTGCATCAGTGCAAAACTTGGCAAGCCCCAAAAGCAGTTACTTAAAGGCTATTATAGAGGATGTACAGGCTTTTACGACAACGCGAACGTATGCTTTGATGGAAGGGCCTGTTTATATTACTGAAAAAGGCATACAGAGTAGGCTGGATAGAAAACGCTTGAGTCCTGCGATTATCTTTAAGCCGCGTATTTTTAAGCCATTACTTATTGCCATGTTGCTGGGTGCGCTATTGTTGGTCAATGTGTTTGTGCCGATAGGTATATTGAGTCTTTCGCCGATGGTGGCTATATTTTTAATACCCATGTCATTGATTTATTTTCCGATTATTGGGGGATTTGATCGTGATAGTTGCATTAAACCATTGCGAGACGAGTACCGCAATTCAGCCGATTTGGCTAAGGCTTTGGATGCTTTAGGGAAGCTAGATGAGCTATTGGCTTTAGTGCAATATGCAGCGGAGAGTGCTGAGCCATTGGTGATGCCGGAATTAATTGAGTCCAAACACCATCAGGTATTTTTGCAAAATGCCAAAAATCCCGTGTTAAGTAAAAGTGATATTGCTTATGTCGGTAATGATTTTGCATTGGAGACCGAGAAATTGGTGTTGATTACAGGGCCTAATAGTGGTGGTAAAACGGCTTTTTGTAAAACGTTAACACAAATTCAATTACTGGCTCAAATAGGCAGTTATGTACCGGCTGCGGCGGCAAAATTAACGGTAGCCGATAGAATATTTTATCAAGCTCCTGAAATTAGCCAACTTGATGATGGCGAAGGGCGATTTGGCACGGAGTTGAAGCGCACTAAAGCTATTTTCTTGGCCAGCACAGCAAAAAGTCTGGTGGTGCTAGATGAGTTATCGGAAGGGACAACTTTTGAAGAAAAAATGGAAACCTCGGTCAATGTATTAGATGGTTTTTATCAAAAGGGTAATAGTACTTTATTAATTACGCACAACCATCAGTTGGTTGATTATTTTATGCAACGTGGGCAGGGGATTGCGCTACAAGTTGAGTTTATTGGTGATGCGCCAACGCATAAACTGATTCCGGGGATTTCTCGGGTGAGTCATGCACATCGTGTGGCGAAGAAAATTGGGTTTTCTAAAGAAGATATTGCGGGTTATTTAGCTGATAATTAATGTTATGAAATGGGGTTTGCAATTATTTATTGCTTTATTGTTTTTAAGTACGGCTTTGCCGCTATGGGCAGATGTTTATAAATACTTGGCACCTGATGGCCGTGTCTATTATACCGATGAGCCAACGCATAATAAGTATAAGCTCATTATAAAAACCAAGCCGAAGGGATATCGACTTGCTTTTCGGCACTTAAAAAAAAATAAAAAAAAATATACACCGATTATTTTGCAAGCGGCACAGCTGCATGGGGTTGATCCAAAATTAGTGCATGCAGTGATTCAAACCGAGTCAGCTTATGATGCTAAAGCCATTTCCAGTGTAGGTGCAGTTGGCTTGATGCAGTTAATGCCGGCAACTGCACGGCAATATGGGGCGGTAAATCGTAAAGATCCTAAGCAAAATATTTTTGCAGGAACGCGTTATTTAAAGTATTTATTAGGCTTGTTTGATAATAACCTCGAATTGTCGTTAGCTGCTTATAATGCCGGTGAGAATGCCGTGAAAAAGTATCGTAATAAAATCCCGCCTTATCCCGAAACACAAAAATACGTTAAGCAAGTTTTGAGTTTGTATCAAGTGGGCAAGGGCTCATAATGACAGCCAATAACGCCGTTCTCACCGCAAAAGAGGTGGTGCAAGATGTTATGACGCTATTTTCTTTGCCTGATATTTATTACCAAGTTGAGCAGATGATAAAAGATCCCCGTTTTACGGCGGTGGATATTGGCGAGGTTATTGCCAAAGACCCTGCGCTAGCGGCGCGGTTACTTAAGTTGGTCAATAGTTCTTTTTATGGTTTTCAGGCGCGTATTGCGACGATTAGCAGAGCCATTACCATTGTGGGAGTGCAAGATTTACAAAGCTTGATATTGTCGACTTCAGTTATTGATACTTTTGAGTGTATCTCCAGCGATTTGGTGGATATGACAGACTTTTGGTTGCAGAGTATTAATTGCGCGGTGATTGCTAAAGCTTTGGCTAAAGAGAATGCAGTATTGCATGGTGAGCGTTTATTTTTAGCTGGGTTATTACATAAAATTGGCACGTTGGTTCTGTATCAAAAGTTGCCTGATTTATCCAGTAAAGTATTGCAGATCGCGGGCAATGATGCGTCATTAGTTGCGGCGGTTGAGCAAGAGATTATTGGGTTTACTTTTGCAGAGGTAGGGAGTGAATTAATTAAAGCGTGGCAGTTGCCGGATTCGTTAGCTGAAGCTATTGCTTGTCAATTAAGCCCTGACCACGCACTAAAATATCGTTTAGATGCGCAGTTGTTGCATATTGCGTCCATTTTTTGTACTGCTTTAGTCTATGATGAGCAAGATATTATTGAATTATGGCGAGATATTCCTCTCGAGTATCGTTCGGTTGTGAATATTGAAGAACAGGCGTTAGTTGCCTTGTTGGTACAGGTGCAAGAGGATGTTGCCGCCGTTTTTGGCTTATTAAAACCGGGTAAGAAGTTTTATTAATTATTGGCCTCAAACAGACGTAAATTTGGTATAATGATGCGTTATCACGATTCGTATTAATCAGCTTTTAAAGGCTTGGATTATTGGAATAAATACTTGCTAATAAATAGACTTATTGGCTTATTAAATTAGACGGACTCATGTCAGAATTTGCTAAAGAAATTACCCTAGTTAATCTCGAAGATGAGATGCAACAGTCATACCTTGATTACGCAATGAGCGTGATTATAGGCAGGGCGCTTCCTGATGTTAGAGATGGTTTGAAGCCGGTACATCGTAGGGTTTTATATGCTATGAATGTATTGGGTAATGATTGGAATAAGCCCTACAAGAAATCTGCTAGAGTGGTTGGGGATGTGATTGGTAAATATCACCCGCATGGTGATACGGCCGTATACGACACTATTGTGCGTATGGCACAGCCATTTTCGCTACGCTATATGATGATTGATGGTCAAGGGAACTTTGGTTCTGTTGATGGTGACTCACCGGCGGCAATGCGATATACCGAAGTGCGTATGGCTAAAATTGCCCATGAAATGTTGGCTGATTTAGATAAAGAAACGGTCGACTTCAATGCCAACTATGATGAATCTGAATCTGAGCCTGCCGTTTTACCGGCACGCGTTCCTGCATTACTTGTGAATGGATCGTCCGGGATTGCAGTTGGGATGGCAACGAATATACCACCGCACAATTTAGGTGAAGTCATTACGGCTTGTTTGGCCTATATGGATAATCCTGATATTAGTGTACGCGACTTAATGACCATTATTCCAGGGCCTGATTTTCCGACGGCAGGCATTATTAATGGCGTATCCGGCATCTTGGATGCCTATACGACCGGTCGTGGTCGGGTGCATATTCGTGCACGTAGCCATATAGAAGATTATAACCAAGGGACTCGGCAAGCCATTATTGTGACTGAGTTGCCTTATCAGGTGAATAAAGCACGATTATTGGAAAAAATTGCTGATTTGATTAAAGAGGCTAAAATTGAAGGGATTTCAGGTTTGCGTGATGAATCTGATAAAGATGGCATGCGGATGGTGATTGAAATACGCCGTGGTGAAGTGCCGGAAGTGGTACTGAATAATTTATATAAACAAACGCAAATGCGAACTGTGTTCGGCATTAATATGGTTGCCATTTTAAATGGTCGGCCGCAATGCATGAATTTGAAAGAAATTTTGTGTGCGTTTATTAACCATCGTCGTGAGGTTGTCACGCGGCGTACTATTTATTTATTGCGTAAAGCGCGTGAGCGCGCGCATGTATTGGAAGGTTTGGCAGTTGCCATGTCCAATATTGATGAAATGATTGCTTTAATTAAAGCATCGGCAAATCCTGCGGCGGCGAAAGTTGGATTGCTGGAAAAAACCTGGAATGCCGGGTTGGTAGCATCCTTGTTGGAGCGTGCTGATGCAGATCGTTCGCGACCTGATGGCCTAGTTGCAGAATTTGGCATTCAAGGCAGTGAATATCGATTGTCTGAAGCGCAAGCTACAGCCATCCTAGATTTGCGCTTACATCGCTTGACAGGGCTAGAGCAGGATAAAATTGTTAATGAATATAAACAGTTATTAGATTTAATTGATGAGTATTTAGAGATTTTAGCCAGTGCAGTGCGTTTAATGGAAGTAATTCGTGAAGAACTAGAGGCGATTAAAGATGAGTATGCTGATGAGCGGCGTACCGAAATTGTCGTTGACCAGCTGAGTTTAAGTGAGGCTGACTTTATTACTGAAGAAGATGTTGTTGTAACCATGTCCCATGATGGGTATGTTAAATCACAACGCTTGGAAGATTATCAGGCACAACGTCGTGGTGGACGTGGCAAGTCGGCAACCGCAACCAAAGAAGAAGATTTTGTGGAAAGATTAGTGATTGCCAATACGCATGATACTATTTTGTGCTTTTCTTCTATTGGGAAAGTATACCGATTGAAAGTATATCAATTACCGATTGCCAGTCGTGCATCACGAGGTAAGCCTTTTATTAATTTATTACCTTTAGATAAAGATGAGCAAATTAGTGCGATGCTGACGGTGCATGAATATACTGAAACTCAATTTATCTTTATGGCAACTGCCTCTGGGAGAGTAAAGAAAACGCCATTGAAAGAATTTGAGTGGCAACGGACGAGTGGTAAGATTGCTATCGACTTGCGTGATGATGATAAATTGGTTGGTGTAGCGGTAACGAATGGGGCGCAGAATATTTTATTGTTCAGCAGTAACGGTAAAGCAACATGTTTTAGTGAAACGGATGTGCGCTCTATGGGACGAACAGCTGCGGGTGTGCGAGGAATGCGCCTTGGAGAAGGGCAAAAAGTTATTTCTATGATTGTTTCTGCTGAAGGAACAATATTGAGTGTTACTGAAAATGGATATGGTAAACGTACGCAGGTAGGCGAATTTACTCAGCATAAACGTGGAGGGCAAGGCATGATTGCCATGCAAACGTCGGAGCGTAATGGTCAGTTGGTCGGAGCTTTATTGGTCTCAGATCATGATGAAATTATGTTGATTACAAATGGTGGGGTCTTGGTAAGAACCCGTGTCAATGAAATTTCTGTGATGGGTAGAAATACTCAGGGTGTCAAGGTTATTCGCTTAGATAGCCAAGAAAAATTAGTCGGTGTCGATAAAATTGATGGCTTGGTGGAAGAGGTGGATGATTCGGCGTCTCAGGAGGAACGAGATACTGCAACGACAGTGGGTGAGCAATCTAATACAGAATCTAATGCGGGTGAGAGTGAATAATGTCAAAAGTATATAATTTTAGTGCGGGACCTTCAATGCTACCTGAGGCTGTATTGCAACAGGCTCAGACTGAAATGTTGGATTGGCAGGGAACCGGTATGTCTGTGATGGAGATGAGTCATCGAGGTGCTGAGTTCATGTCGATAGCAAAAACTTTACACGATGATTTACGAGAGCTGATGGCTATTCCTGATAATTATCAGCTTCTATTTTTACAAGGTGGTGCGACCGCGCAGTTTTCATTTATTCCTGCCAATATTTTAGGGGATAAGCAAAAAGCTTGTTATATCAATACGGGGGCATGGTCGGCGAAAGCGATAAAAAGTGCGCAACCTTATTGTGATGTCATTGTTTCTGCCAGTGGCGAGGCAAGTAACTTTACGGCGATACCCGAATATGCTGATTGGAATATTGATGAGCAAGCGGCTTATGTGCATTACACACCGAATGAGACTATTCATGGCGTCGAATTTCAAACTATCCCTGATGTAGGGGATTTGCCATTAGTGGCTGATATGTCATCTAATATTTTATCGCGTCAGGTTGATGTGAGTAAATTTGGCTTGATTTATGCTGGTGCACAGAAAAATATGGGGCCTGCCGGAGTGACTGTGGTGATCGTTAGAGACGATTTACTTGGCAAGGCACAGCAAGGTTTGCCGGATATTTTCAATTATGAAAAACAAGCCAAGCAAGAATCTATGTTGAACACCCCCGCGACTTATAATTGGTATTTGGTGGGCTTGGTATTACAGTGGGTGAAAGCACAAGGTGGCGTTGCTGCACTGGAGAAAACCAATCAAGCTAAAGCTAAGAAATTATATGAGGCTATCGAGCAATCGAGTTTATATACCAACCCTGTTGCGGTGGCAGATAGGTCGCGTATGAATGTACCTTTTATTTTAGCGGATAGTGGTTTGGATAAAGCCTTTCTAGCGGCGGCTCAAGAGCAGGGTTTTTTATCGTTAAAAGGACATCGTTCTGTTGGAGGTATGCGTGCTAGTATTTACAATGCCATGCCTGAATCCGGTGTTGAAGCATTGGTGCAATTTATGGCCGAATTTGAACGTACCCATTAATTTTATTTTGAATTAATATGACTGATGTAATTCCTCTTTCTGAATTAAGAGCTCAGATTGATACCGTTGATCAACAGATATTACAATTGATTAATCAACGCGCTTCTTTGGCTGAGCAAGTTGCAAAAACCAAGATTGCATCAGGTGAAGAGAGCTGTTTTTATCGCCCGGATAGGGAAGCGCAAGTATTAAGGCGCATTCAAAATTTGAATCCTGGCCCTCTTAGTAATGATACGGCGGCTCATTTTTTTCGTGAATTAATGTCGGCGTGTTTGGCTCTGGAAAAACCGTTACAGGTTGCTTTTTTAGGGCCGGAAGGCACTTTTACGCAACAAGCAACATTTAAGCATTTTGGGCATGCGGTGCAAACTGAACCGGTTACGGCAATTGAGGATATTTTTCAAGCAGTTGAAGAAGGGCGTTGCCAATTTGGTGTGGTGCCAATAGAAAATTCTACCGAAGGGGTGGTGACGCATACGCTCGATAGATTCGTGATGTCATCCCTGCAAATTTGTGGTGAAGTCGCTATACGTATTCAGCATAACTTAATGGCTAATGTTGCTGATTTGGGTGAGGTTAAGGAAGTATTTTCACATAGACAGTCATTAGCGCAATGTCGTAAGTGGTTGGATGCAAATTTGCCTGGTGTGCGTTGTACTGAAGTCAGCAGTAATGCAGAAGCGGCTAAAATAGCGGCGACCCAAACTGGAGCGGCTGCAATTGCAGGTACAATGGCGGCTGAAACATATGATGTGGCCATTTTGCAAGCAGGTATTGAAGATGAGCCTAATAATACCACGCGATTTGTGATTATTGGCAAGCTAAGATCTGAGCCGACAAAGGATGATAAAACTTCATTGCTACTCTCTACCAAAAACTATTCAGGAGCGTTGTACACTATTTTGGAACCATTTGCCAAATATGGCATTGGCATGACTAAAATTGAATCACGGCCTTCACGTCAAGGCTTGTGGGATTATTTATTTTTTATTGATATCGATGGGCATCAGAATGACGATAATGTTGCTCATGCTTTGCAAGATTTGCAAGAGCACGTCACGATGATGAAAATCCTGGGTTCATATCCGAAAGCGGTATTGTAAGTTTAAGCCCAATTTTTCTTGTAATGCGCCGGTAAATAATTCACGTTCATATTAAAGCTGTGACGCTTAAGATGTGGCATCATTTTGTACGCTGTTGCATTCTACTAAAGCTTTTATAAAAAGTATTTTATCACTCTCAAAATTCAAAAAACGCCTTTATTATCATGCAAGCAAGCATTTATCAACTCGCCAATTCCGGCGTGCAAAAACTCATCCCTTATCAAGCAGGTAAACCGATTTCAGAACTGGAACGTGAACTGGGTTTGACGGAAATTATTAAGTTAGCCTCTAATGAAAATCCATTAGGGCCTAGCGAGAAAGTTAAGCAAACCATACAAGACAATTTAGGTGAGCTATCGCGTTACCCTGATGGTAATGGTTTTGCTCTAAAAGCTGCATTAGCAGAAAAATGGCAAGTGACTGCCGAACAAATTACCTTGGGCAATGGTTCCAATGAGATTTTAGAATTATTGGCACGTGCTTTTTTAAGTACTGAATCCGAAGTTATTTTTTCGCAACATGCGTTTGCTGTTTATCCTATTGTGACGCAATCGGTGGGTGCGGTTGCCAAAGTGATTCCGGCGGTTGAGTATGGCCATGATTTAGCCGCAATGCTGGCGGCGATTACCGATAATACCCGTCTAATATTTATTGCCAATCCGAATAACCCAACGGGTACTTATTTAAGCGAACAAGCTTTGGCTGCGTTTTTGGAGGCTTTGCCTGAGCAGGTTATTTGTGTATTGGATGAGGCGTATTTTGAATATGTGGCGGCAGCGGATTACCCGCATTCGGTTGCATGGTTGACACAATACCCTAATTTAATAATTACACGCACATTTTCAAAAGCGTATGGCTTAGCTGGCTTGCGTGTTGGTTATGGATTATCAAGCCCTGAGATGGCCGATATTTTAAATCGAGTACGACAGCCGTTTAATAATAATGCGCTTGCTTTGGCGGCGGCAGAAGTTGCATTGCATGATGAGGAATATCTACAAGCGACTGTTGCCTTGAATAATGCAGGTATGTTGCAATTAACAGCCGCTTTTACCGATATGGGACTATCTTGGATTCCTTCGGTAGGGAACTTTGTTTCGGTTGATTTGCAACGTGAAGCGGCAGGCATTAACACGGCATTATTACATAAAGGTGTTATTGTACGGCCGGTTGCCAATTATGAAATGCCAAATCATTTACGTATTAGTATCGGCACACAAGCAGAAAATGATTTTTTTATTAAAGTACTGCAATCTGTATTAGCCGATGTTTAATAAGCTTTGTATTATTGGTGTTGGGCTCATTGGAGGCTCTATTGCACGTGCGGCTCGTCAACATAAATTATGCACGATTATCTCAGCGTATGGCCGTCAAGAGGATGAGGATAATTTACAGCGAGCAGTACAATTAAATGTGATTGACACTTATAGTCTGAACTTGGGCGAGGCGATTGAAGGTGCAGATTGTGTGATTGTAGCCACGCCTGTGGGGGCTATGGAGGCTATATTTAAGCAGATGGCACCTTATTGGTCTGCTAATGTGCTATATATGGATGCAGGTAGTACCAAGGCCAGTGTGGTGACAGCATTACAAGCTGTTTTGGGTGAGTTACCGGCTAATTTTGTGCCCGCACACCCGATTGCAGGTGCTGAAAACAGTGGCGTAGACGCGGCATTAGTAGGGCTATTCCAAGATAAACGCCTCATTTTGACTCCTTGTGAGCAGACGAATGCGTATTTTGTTGATTTGGCAACGCAGTTTTGGCAAGGTGTGGGCAGTGTAGTGACGCAGATGAGCATTGAGCAGCATGATGCGGTTTTGGCGGCGACCAGTCATTTACCTCATATTTTGGCATTTACCTTAGTTGACTTGTTAGGTAAAAAAGATGAACAGCGTGAGGTTTTTAAATATGCGGCAGGTGGTTTTAATGATTTTACGCGCATTGCTTCTAGCGACCCAACCATGTGGCGTGATATCTGTATGGCGAATAAGTCGCAAATCATTCCGTTAATTGAGCAATTATGTGTTGAATTGCAAGCAATTAAGCAGATGTTGAAGCAAGATCAGGTACAGCCATTACAGGATACTTTTACATATGCCCGTAATGCACGACAACGTTTTTTAAAGCAATCTAAATGAATATGACAGAATCAATTACTTTTACCGTGCAACCAGGCGGATATTTGCAGGGTCAGATGCGTGTTCCGGGCGATAAATCTATTTCGCATCGTTCCATTATGTTAGGTTCGATTGCGGAAGGTGTGACGCATATTACCGGTTTTTTAGAAGGAGAAGATGCCTTGGCAACCTTGCGTGCTTTTCAAGCAATGGGGGTGCAAATTGAAGGGCCGGATAAGGGTGTTGTCACTATTCATGGGGTCGGTTTAGGTGGCTTGCAAGCACCTAAAGAACCTATTTACTTGGGGAATTCGGGGACTTCTATGCGTTTGCTCTCTGGCTTATTGGCAGGGCAAAAATTTGATTCTGTGTTAACAGGCGACAAGTCTTTATCGAGTCGTCCTATGCGCCGAGTACTGAACCCTTTAAGTTGCATGGGGGCAAAAATAGAAGCGACGGCCGAGGGTACAGCACCTTTGCATATTCAGGGGCAAGGCTTATTACAAGGTGCTCATTATGATATGCCGATTGCCAGTGCGCAGGTAAAATCTTGTTTATTATTGGCAGGGCTGTATGCTTCGGGAGAAACCTCGGTGGCCGAGCCCGCACCTACACGTGATCATACTGAAAGAATGCTAGCGGGATTTTCTTATCCTGTGCGGCAGAAAGCGAATTTGGTGACTATCACCGGTCAAGGCCGATTAGCCGCAACAGATATAGATGTGCCTGGTGATATTTCTTCTGCGGCTTTTTTTCTGGTGGGTGCTTCCATTGCCAAAAATTCAGATTTAACGTTACAGCATGTTGGCATTAATCCTACGCGTACGGGCATTATTGATATTTTAAAGTTGATGGGTGCTAATATTGAGTTATTAAATCAACGGCTTGTAGGTGGAGAGCCGGTTGCCGATATTCGTGTGCAGAGTGCTGATTTGCAGGGCATCGTTATTCCGGAAGAATTGGTGCCATTAGCCATTGATGAATTTCCTGTCATTTTTATTGCAGCAGCTTGTGCGCAAGGCAAAACAATTTTAACAGGTGCTGAAGAGTTGCGTGTTAAAGAAAGTGATCGGATTCAAGTGATGGCTGATGGTTTGCAAGTTTTGGGTGTTGATGCGCAACCAACTGATGATGGCATGGTCGTTCAAGGGGGAGAGATTTCAGGAGGCGAAGTTATTTCGCATGGTGATCATCGTATTGCCATGGCATTTGCAATCGCAGGTTTAAAAGCAACAGGGCATGTTGTGATACGAGATTGTGCTAATGTCAATACGTCTTTTCCGGGGTTTGTGGCAATGACGCAACGGTTAGGGCTTGATATTGTCAGTGAGGGTTAAAGCATGAGCATTCCTGTATTAACGATTGATGGGCCAAGTGGAGCGGGCAAAGGAACAATTAGTCGAGCGATTGCCAAAAAATTGGCTTGGAACTATTTGGATAGTGGTGCTATTTACCGTGCTTTAGCGATTGCCGTTCTTGATAAAAAAATCGACTTGCAAAATGTGGCAGTGGTTGCGGAAGTTGCTACAAAAATGCAGTTAGTTTTTGCTTGTGAATCTGAGCTGAAGGTTATGCTGGACGGTCAGGATATTAGTGCCAGATTGCCATCTGAGGAGACGGGGGCTGCTGCATCAACAATTGCCGCATACCCTGAAGTACGGGCGGTTTTGCTACAAAAGCAAAAAGATTTTCGTCAGGCTCCAGGCTTAGTGGCAGATGGGCGCGATATGGGAACGGTTGTCTTTAGCGATGCGACTGTAAAGGTGTTTTTAACGGCTAGTGCGACCGAAAGAGCAAAAAGACGCTTTAAACAGTTGAAAGAAAAAGGAATTGATGCTAACCTTGATCAGATTACTAGAGACATAGAATTACGTGATCGCCGTGATAGTGAGCGCAAAATAGCGCCATTAGTTCCTGCTGACGATGCTATTTATTTAGATTCTTCGAATTTAAGTATAGACGAAGTCATTGCAAAAGTAATGGCGTTAATAGTTTAAGTAATAACTTTGGTGGGTGTATGAATATATTAACAAGTACAGCCTTTTATTAACTACATAGATAAAGAGACTTGATGTTTTTGCAAGTCTTGGGATAGAAAACAATGAGCGAAAGCTTTGCTGAATTATTTGAAGAAAGTTTAAATCAAACGGAAATGCGTACCGGCGCCATGTTAAAAGGTACGGTCATCGATATTGATAATGATAAAGTGATTGTCAGTGCGGGACTAAAATCGGAAGGTGTGATTCCTAAATGGCAATTTTTGAATGCCGAAGGCGATTTAGAAGTTAATATTGGTGACGAAGTTGAAGTTGCCTTAGACTTAATCGAAGATGGCTTGGGGGCTACGTTACTTTCTCGTGATAAAGCGAAGAAACATAAAGCTTGGGGTGAACTGGAAACTGCTTTTGAAGCCGAAGAAACGATTACAGGTCGTATCAACGGTAAAGTGCGAGGTGGTTTTACTGTTGCTGTGGGTGCATTACGCGCTTTCTTACCTGGCTCGTTAGTTGATGTTCGTCCTATCAGAGACACGACTTTCCTTGAAGGGCGTGATCTTGAGTTCAAAGTTATTAAAATCGACCAAAAACGTAATAACGTTGTTTTATCTCGTCGTGCTGTTGTTGAAAAAGAGTACAGTGCAGAAAGAGATGAGTTACTGAAAACATTGGCAGATGGTATCGTTGTTAAAGGGATTGTTAAAAACTTAACAGACTACGGTGCATTTATTGACTTAGGTGGTATTGACGGCCTATTGCATATTACTGATATGGCATGGCGTCGTGTACGTCACCCATCTGAATGTGTCGAAATCGGGCAAGAAATCGAAGTTAAAGTGCTTAAATTCGATAAAGAAAAAACACGTGTTTCATTGGGTATGAAGCAAATGGCCGAAGACCCATGGCATGATATTGGTGCGCGTTACCCAGCGGGTTCTCGTGTGACAGGTAAAGTTAATAACTTAACTGACTACGGTTGTTTTGTTGAAATTGAAGAAGGTGTTGAAGGATTAGTGCACGTTTCTGAAATGGATTGGACTAACAAAAATGTTAACCCATCTAAAGTTGTCCAATTAGGTGACCCGGTTGAAGTCATGATTCTGGAAATTGACGAAGAGCGTCGTCGTATTTCATTAGGTATGAAACAATGTCGTACTAACCCTTGGGATGAATTTGCTGCAACCCATAATAAAGGCGATAAAATTTCCGGAAAAATTAAATCTATCACTGATTTTGGTATCTTTATCGGTCTGGAAGGTAATATTGATGGCTTGGTGCATATGTCTGATATTTCTTGGTCTGATGCACAAGAAGAATCAATTCGTAACTACCAAAAAGGCGATGAAGTAGAAACGGTCATTTTAGCGGTTGATGCGGAGCGTGAGCGTATTTCTTTAGGCATTAAACAACTACAACAAGACCCATTCCAAAACTATATTGCTATTAATGAAAAAGGTAGCATGGTAAAAGGTGTTGTTAAAGAAGTTGATGCAAAAGGCGCGGTCATTACTTTAGCGGAAGGTATTGATGGTTACTTAAGAGCTTCTGAAATTCAACGTGACCGTGTTGAAGATGCGAGTAAATTATTAACCGTAGGCGATGAAATTGAAGCTAAATTCATCGGTGTTGATAAGAAGAACAAGTCTATTTCTTTATCTATCAAAGCCAAAGATGTTGATGAAGAAGCATCTGTTATGAAAGCATACTCAGAAGCTGCTTCTGGTACGCCAACTATGGGTGATTTATTTAAGCAATTAGATAAATAATAGTTAAAAAAAAGGGGCTTAATGGTTTTATTGGCATTAAGTCCCTTTTTTTATGCTTGAGAATTGTGGTAAAAATATTTAAGCTATACCAACATATTGTTTTTATTGTAGTATGTTAATAAAATAACTATAGGACTATTGTGTGACAAAATCTGAATTAATAGAATCACTATCTAAAAAAATACCGCATTTGGCAATACAAGATGTTGAGTTGTCTGTAAAGTGTATTTTAGAACAAATGGGGCAGTCCCTATCTGAAAACGAACGCATAGAAGTGCGCGGTTTTGGTAGTTTTTCTTTGCATCATCGTAAACCAAGAATGGGACGTAATCCAAAAACAGGCGATGCGGTTGCATTGACTGAAAAATATGTACCTCATTTTAAGCCTGGTAAAGAGCTACGTGATCGTGTAGATAGCTCTAGATTAAAATATAAAATAACTGATTAAAATTAAGTCTAATTAGCGAGAAAACCTTATGATGCGGATTGTAGCGATTTTTTTCTTTTTTATCATTGCAGTGATAGCACTTTTTTTCTCGCTACTTAATTTTCAACCGGTAGAAATTAGCTTATATTTTACCAGTATCAAAATGCCGTTAGCGATTGCTTTGACCATTGAGTTATTTGCCGGTATCTTTATAGGTTTTTTAGTGGCATTTATTCATATCGTACGGCTTAAATCACAATTTAAATCATTAAGCCGTCAAATTTCGGCGAGTAAAGATATCGATTAATGGTGGCTAGGGTGATGATATGAAATACTTGTCTTGACTATTGCTCTATCGCTAAGTCTTTTATTTTTCTTGTGAGAGTGTTGCGACCATAGCCCAATAAATTAGCGGCTTCGTGTCGTTTTCCGTGAGTATGTTCCAAAGCGGATGTAATTAATATGCTTTCTATTGTTGCTATAATTTGTTTGGCAATATCTTCTTGGCCTTGTTGTAATTTTTGTTGCACGGTCAATTTTAAACCGGTTTCCCAGTCACAGGTTTTATCTGTATTGTTACTTGCTTGACTCGCAGTATAGTCAGGTAATAATTCAGGTGGTAAATCACTTAAATGTATTTCAATGCTAGATGCCATAACGGTTAGCCAACGACAAATATTTTCTAGTTGCCGAACGTTTCCCGGCCATGGCAGGGTGCGTAAGTAATTTTCTGTTTCAGGTAATAGGCGTTTGACTTCGGTTTCAAGTTCCTTGGCTGCGATAGCTAAAAAATGATGCATTAGCAAAGATATGTCTTGTGGGCGTTCTCTTAATGGGGGAATATGTATGCGAATGACATTTAGTCGGTGAAATAAATCTTCACGAAATAAACCTTGTTTAACGAGTGACTCAAGGTTTTGATGTGTGGCGGCAATAATGCGTACATTGACTTTGATTGGGGCGTGTGCACCTACGGGGTAAAATTCATTATCGGATAATACGCGTAATAAGCGGGTTTGTAATTCAGCCGGCATATCACCTATTTCATCTAAAAATAGGGTGCCATGATTAGCTTGCTCGAAGCGTCCTGAGCGGCGTGAATTGGCACCTGTAAACGCGCCTTTTTCATGCCCAAATAACTCAGATTCCATAAGATCTTTAGGGATAGCTGCCATATTTAAGGCGATAAAAGGTTGTTTTGCGCGTGGGCTATGTCTATGTAAGGCTTTTGCTACTAATTCTTTGCCTGTGCCGGATTGGCCGTTAATGAGTACGGTGATATGTGAGCGTGCTAAGCGGCCGATGGCACGAAATACTTCTTGCATGGCAGGCGATTCGCCTATGATTTCAGTTGGCGGGGAGCTATCTTCTTTTTCGGCCGTAACGCCAGAATTTTTTTGCTGGCTATGTAGGCAGGCTCGCTGTACTAAGGTGAGCATTTCATCAATATCAAACGGTTTCGGTAGATACTCAAATGCGCCGCCATGAAATGCGGACACTGCGCTCTCTAAGTCAGAGTGGGCGGTCATAATGATAATGGGTAAGTCTGGGTGTGAGTGTTGTAGACGTTCTAGTAGTTGTAGGCCATCCATACCGGGCATACGAATGTCAGATAATAATGCATCGGGGGTATCGTCCTGTAATGCAATTAATAAATCTTTGGTTGTGGCAAAACTGCGCGATATTATTTCATTTTTGGATAATGCTTTTTCGATTACCCAGCGTATGGATTTATCATCATCGATTACCCAAACATGATATGGCTTAGTCATTAATATTGCCTACCGGTAAAAAAATTGAAAAAATTGTATTTCCTGGGGTGCTACTGCACTCGATGATACCATTGTATTGATTGATGATTGATTGCGAAATGGGTAAGCCTAGCCCTGTGCCATCATTTTTGTCGGTAATCATGGGGTAAAAAATTTGATTAATCAGTTCGGGGTTGATACCGGCGCCATTATCGATAACATCAATTCTGGCTGTCAATTTATGACACTTACCGGCGATGGTCATTTGTCGGCAGATGCGAGTACGTAAGGTAATCTTGCCGGCATTGTTAATGGCTTGTGCTGCATTGCGTGTGATATTAAGAAATGCTTGGATAAGCTGATTTTTATCTGCATACAATTCCGGAATGCTGGGGTCGTAGTCAATAACAATAACAATTGAGTCAAGTACTTCTGCTTGCACGAGTTGCCGAGCGCGTTCAAGTGGTTCATGAATATTTAAAGCGACTTTATTAGGAACCTTGTTAGGGCCTAACATTTTATCCATTAATACTTTCATGCGGTCTGCTTCAGCAATGATGATTTGAGTATACTCTTTTAACTCATCATCTTGTAGTTCAAGTTCTAATAGCTGGGCTGCACCGCGCAAGCCACCTAATGGATTTTTAATTTCATGAGCAAAACCTCGCATTAACATGCGTGAGGTGTTTTGTTGAGCCAATAATTGTTCTTCTTTAGATATGCGCAGATGGCGGTCAACTTGTTGTAGTTCAATGAGGATTTCAGTTTCTTGTTGGTGTTCGTAAATAGGTGTGGCACTAAAATTAATGGTAATATTTTTTTGGTAAAGGTTAATATTAAGTTCCCTATCAACCAACCCTTCGTTATCTGCTATGCATTGGTGTAAATCATTAATTAATATATTGTCAGCATTGAATAAATAGCTGGCGGATTTTCCAACTAGGTGGCGGGCGCTGTCACCCAATAAAATTTCTCCGGCAGTATTGATATAGGTCAGTTTTAACGTGCTATCAAATAATAAAATAGCTTCATTTAAGTTTTCTAGTATTTTTTTATGCACAGTGGTCATCTGAATAATAGTCCTTGACAAAAGTAAAAGCAAAATTTAGGCCAAAAAATATATTAGCAAATAGAGTAAGTTGAGAGGTGGTGAGTAGAAGTAGTGCGCCAAGCTGGTGCAAAGTTTAACTGACTGGTCAATTGTAGTGCAAGATTAGGCGATATCCCTTGAATTTCAATAGTGATTGTATCACTTCTTTTTAACAAGGTTTATGGCAATAAAAAAGGGGATAGGTAAAAAATACTTACCTATCCCCCCTTTTAGAGAGTGTTAACAAACCTACTCAATTGATGAAAGTAGGTATTGTTGGGTTTTACAAGCTATAGTACATATCAAATTCTACAGGGTGAGTGCTCATGCGTAGACGTTGTACTTCTTCGTTTTTCAAATCAATGTAACCATCAATGGCATCATCGGTAAATACACCGCCGCGAGTTAGGAATTCACGGTCTTCATCTAAAGCTTTTAGTGCTTCATCAAAAGAAAATGCAACCTGAGGAATTAGTTTTTCTTCTTCAGGGGGTAGGTCGTATAAATCTTTATCCATTGCATCACCAGGGTGGATTTTGTTTTGGATGCCGTCAAGGCCAGCCATCAACATTGCGGCAAAGCATAGGTAAGGATTGGCAGTTGAATCACCAAAACGTAGCTCAATACGACGACCTTTTGGGTTATTAACAAAAGGAATACGGATAGAGGCCGAGCGGTTACGTGCAGAGTAAGCCAGCATAACAGGAGCTTCAAAGCCTGGAACGAGACGTTTGTAGCTGTTTGTTGATGCGTTAGCAAAGGCATTCAGTGCTTTGGCGTGTTTGATGATGCCGCCAATGTAGAATAAAGCGGTTTCAGATAAGCCGCCGTATAAATCACCAGAGAAAAGGTTAACGCCATCTTTTGCTAAAGATTGGTGTACATGCATACCGTTACCATTATCGCCAACTAATGGTTTGGGCATGAATGTTGCCGTTTTGCCGTAAGCATGTGCAATGTTGGCAACAACATATTTAAGCTCTAGCACTTCATCTGCTTTTGAAACTAAGGTGTTGAATTTTGAACCAATTTCACATTGACCAGCTGTTGCAACTTCATGATGATGAACCTCAGTAGTTTGACCTAGCTCTTCTAAAACCAAGCACATAGCTGAGCGCATGTCTTGTAGTGAATCGACGGGTGGTACGGGAAAATAACCGCCTTTTACACCAGGGCGGTGACCAATATTGCCGTCTTCGTAGGCTTTTTCAGAGTTCCAACCGGCTTCTTCTGAATCCACTTTATAGCCACAGCTACCCATGTCGGCATTCCAGCGCACATCATCAAAAATGAAAAATTCATTTTCCGGGCCAAAAAAAGCGGTATCGGCAATCCCTGTTGATTGCATATAAGCTTCGGCACGACGAGCAATAGAACGTGGGTCACGTTCGTAGCCTTGCATATCATTAGGCTCAATGATGTCACAACGTAGGATTAAGGTATTGTCATCAAAGAATGGATCAATTTTTGCTGTGCTGGGGTCAGGCATTAAAATCATGTCTGATTCATTGATACCTTTCCAACCGGCAACAGAAGAACCATCAAACATATTGCCTTCTTCAAAAGTGTCTTCATCAATAGTGTGTGCTGGGAAGGTAACATGTTGCTCTTTACCGCGAGTATCACAAAAACGAAAATCAACAAATTTGATGTCGTTTTCTTGGATCATTTTTAGGACGTTATCTACTGACATTTTAAGGTGTCTCCTGCTGGTTATTATTATTTCGTTTAGTTATGCCGTTTTTAATGAGCATATCAAACTTTGTATCTTACAATATAAATATAAAAAATACCCGACTTTATTGCTATGTCAATATGCTTAATATATTAAGCAGATACTATGCCGTTTTTATAGTGTTGATTTTGCAAATAAAAAATAATAAATTGCTAGTGAAATCATGATATGTGCGCACAACTGTGGTGCGTATAGTTTTGAGTCTGAGCACATAATGACATTTAAATTTTAGTTGAATCTATGCAATGCTTTAACTGCTTATCTGGAAAATATAAAACAGAATAAACAAGAGTCGCTTATATTTTGGTATCATTGCTTTTTTATCATTAATTTTTAACAATCTACAAAAAAATGAAACGATTAGTTTGGGGTATATTATCAGCGTTACTGATAACGGCTTGTGCGAGCCAGCCTAAAAATCCGCCTTTGTATAGGCCTGGGGAAATTGCGTTTGGTTCCATATCAGATTTGGATAAAGAGCAGTATTTATTGGAGCAGGATGCGTTATTTCGGCGTAAATTAAGTGAAAAGGGGGTCTCTTCCGTATTATTGGATAAGCGAACGATAGAGTTGAATATTCCGGGCAATATTGCTTTTGCGATCAATTCAGCCAGTATGAACTGGAATTTACATGATGTTTTAGATGAAATTGTGGATGTCATCAGAGAGTATAATCATTCATCTATCCTTATTATTGGCCATTCTGATGCGCGTGGTAATGATATTGTTAATCAACTATTATCGCAACAGCGTGCTAAAGCGATTTATGATTATTTTATTCGCAGTGAAATTAATCCGGATAGACTCAGCTATGTTGGAATAGGGGCTAATGATTTGTTGATAAAAGATGATGTCACTAACTTAGACCGTGCTTTAAACAGAAGGCTTACATTAAAAATATTTTTGCCTAAAGATCCGAACGAGCCTGATGCAGATGATGCAGTTGAAACTAAAAAGCTTGATCCTGTTGAAGAGTTGCATGAAGTCACGGATCTGAGTGATGTGACCACATTAGATGCAATTGAAGAGTCTGCACCTAGTATCACGATTGAGGAAGATGACAGTAGTTTGGATGGATTTATTGATTTGCAGTAATGTTTAAAGAAGAAAGGAATGCATGTTTAGTAAGACAGAGAACTGACTTATTTTGTGGTGGTGTATCCCTGTTAGCAGTACAGTGGTGGCGGTTATTAGCTACCTGTCTGACAAATATTACTGTATGGCCAAAATTTTTCTTTATACTGCTGAGTAAGGCGAAATCTGTATTAATAAAGCCACTAAAAAAGCTTGTTTACAGTTGTTTGTTATGGCTGAATATTGCTGTGCCGGTACATGCATTAGACGTTAATGCGGCATTAGAGAATGCATTTCGCTTAGGTGAACATGCTAAATATGGGCGGCTGAAACTTGATATGCGTTATCGTTACGAAAATGTCCGTGTCTCTGCTAACTTACTGACTAAACCGGCCAATGCCAATACGCTACGTTTACGCCTAGGCTATTTATCCCCTGAATTATTTCATTTACAGACCTATATTGAATATGCCGGTAACTTGGCCATGCAGGAAGATTTTAATAGTTCACGTAATGGGTTTACCGAGTATGAAGCGATAGCCGATCCACAAGCACAAGAGCTGAATCAATTTTGGCTCAGTTATCGCGGCATACCGAATACAGTACTGCAAGGGGGGCGGCAACGTATCAATTTAGACAATGAGCGTTTTATCGGAAGTGTTGATTGGCGGCAATTAGAACAAACCTTTGATTCTTTTTTGATTCGTAACCAATCCATTGATAATTTGACTCTAAATTTCATCTATATTGGTGGGGTGCAGACCGTGACGGCTGGTAACAAAACGGTAGAAATGCCTTTATTAAATTTTACATATAAATTTGGCAGATTCAGTTCATTGACCGGCTATGCCTATTGGTTAGCTGATTATGATAACCTTAGTCAGTCAACGCAGACCTATGGTGTCCGTATGCAGGGAGCACCAAAGCTAAAATATGATATTCAGCTATCTTATGATATTGCCTATAGTAATCAAAGCAGTTACCGTCATAACCCTGCGAGTTATAACCTTGATCGCTATAATTTACTTTTAGGAGTTAGCTATATTGGTATTACGCTTAAGTCGGGTATTGAATTGCTAGGGGGAAATGGTAAACAGGCCTTTCAAACGCCTCTTGGTACAACACATGATTTTCAAGGCTGGGCAGATCAATTTTTAGTAACGCCGAGCGATGGGGTGCGTGATATTCAAGCCTCGATTGATAAAAGCTTTTATGGCGTAAAATTTATGTTT
>JALSIU010000101.1 GCA_026989715.1 Methylomonas sp. | reverse complement strand
CCATCTACAGATATTTTACGGGAGCGTTTACAAGGACGCGGCCAAGATGATGCCGCCACTATCAATCGACGTATGCAAGATGCCGTCACCGAAATGAGCCATTATGCCGAATATGATTATTTGGTCGTCAATGATGATTTTAATACCGCATTAATGGATTTAAAGGCGATTATTCTGAGTCAACGCCTAAGGATTGCACAACAACAGCAACAATTAAGTGACTTATTACTTAATTTATTATCCTAAACCACCCAGCTTTTAAGTTGTTGCTGTTGCCGCCGCCCCAATTCATGCACTGCAAACAAAGCCTGCGCAGGTCGCGCCAGTGCCAGTTGAATGGCGGCCGCATAACGCAAGCGTTGCGTACCCTGTTGTAACACCCAAAGGCTCTGCGCCACCGACACAGGCTTGCCATACAAATAACGTAGCTCAGGCTTAAAATGTTGCTGATTATGCTGCCACCATTGCTGTACTTTAATAGGGTCTGGGTACGGCAAATCCTCATCTGCATCCAGAACAACCGACTCATCCTCAGGATTTTCGGTCGGCCCTGCATCGGCTTCTTCAGGCGCATCCATTTCCATATCCTGATAAGCTAAATCCACGCCACATAACTGACTAAAGGCCTCCCCGGCAACCTTGGCAAAGGTGGCAACTTGCATTTGTTGTAATAACCAAGGGATATAAACAGGATCGCAGGAAAGCCCTGCACCAATAATGGCCATACGCCGCGTCTCCACATTATCGGCCAATACTTTTAACACCGCTTTAACCTGTGCGCTATCTAAAACAGGTAACGCCACTTGCATGGCAGCCAAACAACATGCTGAATTTTGCATGATGGCTAAACGCAGATGATTCAGTGCCGAGCCACGGTCGCCCACCAACACAGACGACCAAGCGGCCCAAAAACATACTTCCCTATTTTCGTGCTGTAAATGCGCCGTTAAAGTCGCTTTCAGGTCAATACGCCCAAGCTCTCCCACGGCTTGCAAGGCACGTACCTTTAATGCAATATTGTCATCGGCCAGAGCTTGCACTAAAAACTTGCCGGGGTCTACTCGATGGGTAACACAAGCCGCAATACCAACCTGCCGCCAAAAAGGGTTTGCCGACACCAACAAACCATTCACTTTTCCCTGTAAATTCTGCGCATCAACCCAGCCAAAAGCAGAAATAAGCCCATTCATTGTGTCGGGTTGCTCGGCAACAATGGCATAAACCTGATTTATTCGCTCTACCGAACGCCCTTCTAAGGCTAAAATAGCGGCAGCAAAAACCTCGCCCGGCTCTTTTATCTGTAAATTTTCACGGCAAACCTGCCAAGCATAGTCCCCGGCAATTCTTAAGCCATCTAAATGGGCATCTACGCGTGCATCTAATTGACACAAATCATCTAAATCATAATGCGGTGCATTCACAGCATCTTCTCGTAACAACCAAAGAAACGCTGCTTCTTCAGCGTGTTGGTCAATAATATGGGGAATAACGGCTTTGGCTAAACTGGACATTAGGCTCTCTCATAACAACAAATTTTTATAACAACACCGCAACAGTCAAAAAAATCACCACCAGAACTGACCAAATTTTGGCTTGTAATGTATATTGCTTATCATTTTGATAATAGTTACGCGCAATGAAAAAGCTATAAAGCATAGCAATGATAAAGAATAAGCTCGATGTTGACAGTGTGGCCATTAAATTAAACGCCCTCAACCGCTCCGGTAAACCTTGCCTGTTGTGCCATTTTAAGACGCAACTGCTCCATGCTATGAAAGTAACCCGCCGCCCCTGCCGCATAGGTGACCAATTGTAAATAATAATGAGGGTAACGCGTCAGCATATCCAACGCTCTGACCGGCCACGAAACTGCACGGGCAACAGGGTCTACCAGTGAACCCATAAAGGCTTCACAGGCCGCAGCCGTCGCATCTCTTAAAATTGCCTCCGGTGAATACCCACGCCCACCGCGTGGACAAGAAACAGGACGTGTATATTGAGCCACTTCAGGACGTACCGGCAAGGCTTCAGGGTAAGGAGCCGTATCAACCAGAATGGTTTGCCCATGCGCTAAATTGCCCACTAAATCCGTTGCCATGCTTAACGGGTCTAAACGCGCATTAATACTGCTGATATATAAACTGCTTATCGGCCTAACGCCCTGTAAATCGCCCATAAAAGGCGAGTTAAACGCAATAGCTCTAATATTATGCTCAAGCGATACAATTTTTGCTAATGCACCGCCTAAAGAGTGCCCGACCAACACAGCAGGTCGCGGCTCAATGCTTAAAAAATATTGCAGAGCTTGCTGTACTTGCTCTCGTGGGACTTGGTTTGCATGTGCGCGTATTCTGCGCCGTGTTGCAGCACTGGTCGCAATTTGCCCAACAATATAGCCTCCTACCTGCATTTCCTGAGCATCAACACCATACGCATGCAATAAAGCTTGTGGCAGTTCCTCGGTTAAATCAAGCTCAGAGAGCGGAATCATTCTTAAATCTGCCAGAATATCATCTATATCATCGGTATCCGTACCGCGAAAGGAAACCACTGTCGTATTATTTTTTCTATACAGGCCTGCGGCAAAGCCATTTTGCCAATTCTGTGCATCCACTCGTGTCCAGCCTATTGCAGAGGCAAGATCATTATTTTCGCGATGATAAACATCCTCCGCCAGACAAGCACATTCAAAAAATGAAATCACAAGCTCTCCTAAAATGACTAGCTATTTTTAATAATGGTGTCAATCCATTGCCAAATCTACATCCATACGCTTTTTATGCAGGCACGACAAGGCTTCTTTCCATTTCTCCTGTAGTGAAATTGAGCTAGAGACAATAAAGCCACTATAGTTATAAAGCCCTTTTAACTAACTATACTTACCTTAATACTAGAATCTCTTGCCACTCACTACCATCAAATTCGACTAATTGCTTTGAACCAGTCGACCACAAACATTCTTTACAGCTTTTTAATTTATAAGTAAAAACAGGCCTAAAATCACTTTCAAAAAATGAAACAACTTGAAGCCTTCCGTTTACAACCTCAAAAACCTCACTCATACTACTGACAAAGACTCTTCCCATAAATTCACATATTCCCCATAATTTATCCTTAGTAATTTCATTCTCAATAATTTCCCAGTTATCCAGTTTATTTCCCCTAAGCACAAGCCCTTTATCTCCACAAACATATATAGTTCCACCATTTACATATATCGCATCATATAAATCAACATTAACAGGAAGAGTTATTCGTTGTACTTGATTATTTCTCAGAAAATATGCCAAACCATGCCAGCCAAAAAAATATAAGTCGTTTTTTTCATTACTTATCGCTTTTTCAAAACCAATATATTTATATTGTTCAACTTCAGACTTCATATCAATGACAATTTGCTTCCATGCAGAATTTATTTCCTTACAATTATCTTTATAATAAACAGATCCTCCCCCACCAACAACATACTGCTGCCCAGTACTTAAAATACTCTGCGACCGATTCATTCCAAAGTGCTCTCTATGATTAATAGTACCCATCGATTCTATTGAGTTACCATCAAAACACCATATTTCTCCATCCTCACCAAGAAAATAACCGAAAATCCCCCCGTTATGCCTAATTATGGTTATATCACAACAATTTGATGGAACTAAAATACCACTAGCAAAATCATTCTCTTTATAAACTAAAATACTATGCGCTTCTCTTTTTTCAAACAATTCATCTATAGATAAAATAAGCAAGCCAGAAGCCTTTGTAATGGGCACACCTGTAACAAAAGATATACCAGGAGTTGAAAAATCTACTTTTTTCATAATTTACCTACTTATTAAGCTAACCAACTAGAAGCTAAATTAGTAGCTTCATCAGACATTTCTCTCTTAGCACTACCATCTTTTCCTTTGCCCGCACCATACTGGGACATTGAAACCTGCGCATCACCATCTTGAACTTTCTTATGATAATCAAGAAGCTGATTCTCAATACAATCTTCACTACATTGATTTAGTGTATCAGCGGCAGTAATCGCACCGACCATAGCTACAATCTCTAAGTCTTCTTTCACTCCTTTTCCACCCAACTGATTTACAAAAGCTTTTCGCTTTGTCGAAAGAACCCCATGTGTAGAGCAAGAAGCCG
>JALSIU010000100.1 GCA_026989715.1 Methylomonas sp. | reverse complement strand
GCAGTTATTTAAGGCGATTAAGGTGGATGGCGAACTGGTCGATCAATTAGTGGATGCCATACTGGATTGGCGCGATAAAAATGATTTGCAGCGTTTGTATGGTGCAGAAAAAGAACAATACACTGCTGCAGAGAAAAACTATGCGCCCCGTAATGGTTTATTTGCCGACATGGAGGAATTACAGATGGTGATGGGTATCACACCGCAGATATATCAAAAATTACAAGGTATGGTGAGCATTTATACGAAAAAATCGCTCATCAATCCGACAACGGCGAGCCGCGAAGTATTGTTGAGTTTGCCGGATGTAACGCCTGAAATGGTCGATGAGTATATCAACCAACGTATTATTAATGAGCGTAATAAAGAAAAAATTGTTGCACCTGAATGGTTTAAAGGGAGTACGCAAAAAAGTGGAATTTATAGAATTGTTGCTGAAGCGAAGTCCTCGCAAGACTTGAGTCAGCAAATAATGGTGGTGGTACAAAAGGCCGGTAGTCCGAAGGGATTGCCGTTTAAAATTTTAAAGTGGGTACAAGATGCGCCAATACCTTCATTATTTTCGCCTGCGAACGATACAAGGGTAGTGAATTAAGATGTTGAATTTGGATAGCAATATTGAGTTGGGTGCTTTTTTCAAATGGTGGATGCAAGAGCTGAGCTTTTTATTGCCCGCGAGTTTCCGTGAAGCCGTTAAAGGCAAAGGCTTTTTGGTTATTGAAATACAGGGAGAGCAGGCTAAAGTAAGTTATATTAAAAGGGGGGCTGAGCGTGTATTAGGCGAGTTTGAGTTAAATGCTTTAGCGAAAGAAGAGCTACATGGCCTCATTGAGACAAATAGCGATTATCAAAGTATTGAGAGAGTTTTGCGTGTTCCGGAAGCTTTAGCCGTACAGCAAGATGTGTTTTTGCCGGTCGCGGCAGAGTCAAATTTACATCAAGTGATTGGCTATGAGCTGGATAAATATACTCCTTTTACGAAAGAGCAAGTTTATTTTGATATTATCAAAGTAGGGCCTGCAAAGAATAAAGCCTTATTGCATATTATTTTAGTGCTGGTTAAAAAAACAAGTTTAGATGCTATGTATCAACATTGTTTAACACTGGGGATAAAGCCTTCTTTTGCCGATACGGCTGGCCAGCCTGTGATACCGGGGAAAGCGAGTAGCCAATATAACTTATTGCCTAAGGATTTATGCCAAAAAGCCAATAAAATGCCTTTGTTCATTATGTTGGGCTCTGTATTATTGAGTGTCGTATTATTAATTGCTTTACTGGTTTTGCCTTTAAATACCGCCAGCCAAGGTTTAGAAGATTTAAAACGGCATGGACAGCAACAAGCAAGGAAAGCCTTGGAAATAGAGGATTCAAAAAAAGGGATTGATTATCTTCTATTGACCACGCAAAAACTGATTGCGCAAAAGCATGCAACTCCCCCTATGATTGATGTACTGGATACGGTCAGTCGAGTATTAGCTGATGATACGTGGGTATCACAGTTTCGTTATGTCAATAACACGCTACAATTAACAGGGCAATCTGCTAGTGCCTCCAATTTAATTGCATCCTTAGAAAAGCAAGATATATTCCATAATGTTAAATTTATTTCGCCTGTTACCAAGGATATTCGTACCGGTTTGGAGCGTTTTAAAATATCAACTGAAGTGATGACCAAAAATGATGCAGAAGCTGAGTAATAAACAACAGCGATGGCTTGCAGTAGGATTGTTGGCTGCCGTGGTATTTTTGGTGGCTGCCGTCATTTTTATACCTTGGTATAGTGCATTTAAAAGTACTATGGAAGAATTTGATGATTTGATGTTTCGCGTCAAGCGTTATGAAAGGGTTATTGCCAGTCGTGATGAGGTATTACGCAAAGTAGAGCAAGGGCGTGCCGAGATTAATGCATTAGGCTATTTTTATAGTCAAGAAACCTCGTCATTGGCTGCCGCTGAACTACAAAAACGTATTAAAGCAATAGTGAAACGTGCGGGAGGGGATATTTCCAGCACTCAGGTTTTACCCCATAAGGAGCGTGATGAATTATTGCAAATTACGGTAAAAGTGAAATTATCAGGGGATATGGAGATGTTGCGTAGCCTTTTATATGATATTGAAGTGGAAAAGCCATTAATGAGTATTGTAGAAATTAGCATTACTCCTAAAGCAAGAGCTTTTAGTCGGCGCAATAAACTTAAAAAGAAAATACAAAATGATAAAGTGACCGTTATGCTGCAAATTGCAGGGTATATGAGGAAAAAATTATAATGCGCTCTATAAGGTGGGAGTATTCATTAACGCTGATTTTTGTATTGATAAGTCTAATATTATTAGTGCTACTTGCTGTTCAAGCCTATTACGGGCAGCAATATCGAGAACAGTATATTCAAGAGTTGCTGAATGTTAAAAGTGCCGGTTTTGAAATGCAGGAATTGCCTAGCTATCATGTGAGTGACTACGCAATTGATGATTATGCAGAAATTGTTGAGCGTCCCTTATTTTTTAAAGGCCGGCGACCGGTTGACCCCGAGGATGTTGCTGATACGGAAGTGACGACTGCAACTGTGCCAAAAGAGCTTGGCTTGAAGCTAATTGGGGTGATTAAGACACCAGAAAATGCCTATGCTCTATTTAATGACCCGAGAGCCAAGCCGGATGAAGATAAATTTCCGCGCCTTAAGCGAGGTGAAAAAATTAAGGGCTGGTTGGTGCAAGAAATTAAGCCCGATCGTGTCATTATGGTGGCTAATGGTGATACGGAAGAGATTTTATTGGCAAAACCACGGCCGAAAGCTCCCTTGCGATTAGCTGGAAAAAGACTAAGACAAGCGCAAAAGCCTAAAACTCGTCGTAAAAAAACGCCGCCTCCTAACCCTTTTTCACAATTATTAAAAAAATAAGAATGAATTCTTATCAAAAATATAGCAAATTTCTTGGACTATTAGTGGCTTCTGGCTTTATATTGTCAGGTTGTCAAACTTTGGATGATGTGCATTTAGGCCCAAAATTAGGGATTAAAATACCGATTAAAGAAGAGTATTCTGAAGAGCAACAAGCCTCTTTAGTTGAAAATGCAGAAGAAAACCTGCTCTTTTCACAATTAGATAATAGTGATGCCCTCAAAACAAATACGCCGGCGGTACAGAAAAAAGTATTTATTGGGAGCGGGCAGTTTATACAGAAGTCGCAACAGCAGCCTGCCGGAGTAGAGTTGTTAGGTGATGGCAAGTACTCAATCAATCTTGATGCAGCCGATATGGGAGAGGTTTGTAAAATTATTCTCAGTGATATGTTGCACGAAAATTATGTTTTAAGTCCTAAAGTACGTGGTACGGTAACTTTGCAAACAACTAAGCCTTTGCGCAAAGCAGAGCTGTTATCAACATTGGAAATGCTTTTACGTGTCAGTGGTGCGGTATTGATTAAGCAAAATGGCCTTTACCGTATTGAGCCTGATGCGATGGCGGTGAGTGCCGCAGATACCTCGCAAATAAATAGCCAACAACTGGGGGTAGGCTATCAAATTAAAGTGATGCCATTGCGTTATGTCGGCGCAGAGGATATGGCGGATATTATTAAGCCGGTATTGCCTGCTAAAGCAATTATTAATGTTGACCCTGAACGTAATTTATTATTTGTTGCGGGGACGCGCGATGAATTAGGCAAAGCATTGAATTTGGTTAAAATTTTTGATGTTAATTTTATTGCCGGCATGTCCTTTGGTTTGTATCCTCTGGAAAATACGGAAGTGGACAGTATTATTGCCGATATTGAAAATATATTTAATCAAGGCACTAAAAATCCATTAGCGGGGATATTGCGCTTTATTAGCATCAAGCATCTAAATGCTATTTTGGTAGTCACGCCACAAAAAGCTTATTTAAGAGAAGCAGAAAAATGGATTACGCGCTTAGACCAGCAAAATGGTGTCGCAGGAGAGGGAGGCATTATGGTATATCGTGTACAACACGTCGATGCAGTCACCCTGGCAGAGACACTTAACTCAATTATTACCGGTATGAATGCATCTAAAAAGGATGCACCATCGGTTGCACCTGGGCGGCGAGTGACAACAATTAGTAATAAATCGAGAAAAGTAAGTATTAATACCAAAAGGAGCCATAATCTGAACAGCACTTCTTTAGAAGGCGTTAGTATTGTCG
>JALSIU010000099.1 GCA_026989715.1 Methylomonas sp. | reverse complement strand
AACAAAGCCCTTAATAAACCTTATTTTTTAGGTGATAAAAGTCATTATAGTACACCCAGTATTGGCGTTACTTTATTTGGTCATAGGCAATCGATGGAAGAGTTGCTTAAACATGCTGATATTGCAATGTATGATGCTAAAGCTTCAGGTCGTAATACGGTACGTTTTTTTGACCAACAGATGCAATTTGCAATGACGGCGCGTGCTGTACTTGAGGAGGATTTGCATCAAGGATTACAAGCAAGTCATTTTAAGTTGCATTACCAAGCCCAAGTAAATGATAACAATAGGGTAGTTGGTGTTGAAGCATTTATTCGTTGGCAACATCCACAGCGTGGTTTACTTGAGCCGTATGAGTTTATGGCGGTTGCAGAAGAATCCGGCAGTATTATTGCAGTGGGTGATTGGGTGTTGTACGAGGTGTGTGAGCAGCTTAAATGCTGGGAAAATAGCCCAGCCAGGCAAGCATTGCAAATCACGATTAATATTAGCAACTCTCAGTTTCGACAGGCTGATTTTGCCAGTCATGTTACACATGTTTTATCTGATGCTCAGATTAACCCTAGTCGCTTGCGGCTAGAGCTTACCGAGCAGATTGTTGTCGATGGCGGGGATGATGCTATGATAAAAATGCAGAGCCTACAAAAAATAGGGGTGCATTTTGCAATCGGGAATTTTGGGCTTGGTTATTCATCTCTCGCAAGCTTAAAGAAGTTGCCCATTGACCAAATTAAACTTGATAAAAGTTTTGTTCATGATATAGGAAATGACCCCGATAACGACATCATTGTGCAGGCGGTCATTGCTATGGCAAAAAGCTTAAAGATTGAACTGATAGCAGAAGGTGTTGAGACGGTACAGCAACATCAGTTCCTTATACAACATGGATGTCAATTTTTTCAAGGTTATTTATTTTCAAAACCTGACACGATAACTGAATTTGAAAAAACTGTATAGCCTGACCTACTGTAAGGTTGCTGCTTGCTCAACAATCTCTCCCATTTTTTTGCCGGGACGAACCTGTCCTTGGTAAGTTAAAACCGTACCTAAAGAAAAACGGCTATTTGGGGCATACAGTTTGGTATTTTGGTCTAAAGTCCACATATGCCCTTCTTTTGAGTCGATAATGAATACGGTTGGTATCAAATGCCCTGAATTGCCGGATGCGATGCCATCATGTAAGACAATGGCTCGATAGCGTCCATATTGTTCTTCTTCTGCGACAGCTTGCGACATATTTAAAACTCCCCATAAAACAATTAGTATGAGAGTCGCCATATGTTGATACTGACGAACAAAAGAACAACATTGGCCTAATACGGCAACAATTTTTAGTACGTATCGTTCGCTAAAGAAAAATGACTGTTGAGCAAGGCGTATACTGTATATCTTATATTGTGTTTGCATTATTTTGTGCTTCCTTTCAATGGTTAAAGAACTTTAATGGCGCTTGTATGACGCACCCGCATTGAGTAGCCTTGCTTATAACGTCGTACCCAGCCTCTTGCTTCAATTTGTTGCCCTTTAAGCTCATTTAGCTTTGTAAAATACGCTAAGTGACTTTTATTGATTTGTATCGAAAAAGCATCAGGCAGTTGCAAATAAACATTTTTACGTGTGTGCTTGATAGATAATACTTTGCCATAAATACGTTGCCAGCCACGACTATTTTTTTTCGTTAACTGTGCGCTTGATTTGGGTCGGTATTCTCTATAAGCCCAAATGCCGCGTTGTTGTGACTCTGCCGCTTGTTCGGCTTGCAATAATGTTGTGACATATTTTAAATTGGGTGGAAAAATATTAAGGCTTGCATAGCCTAAGCGCACTAATTCAAGATTAATATGTACACCTTGCTCGGTAAAAATATGCGCTAAATAACGATGATATTTATCTTGTTTTTCTTGGTCAAATTCTAATCTGACTTTTGTCTGTGCTAATTGCTTGATAAGCCATTTTTTAGCAACCTCACCGCCTGTTTGTGCATCATCACGGGCATGTGCAACTTCTGGGGTATTGATGGCTAATAAGCGTATTTTACGTCCATCTGTTAATTGAATGGTATCACCATCATAGACTTTTTTAACGCCATGATAGCTGTAATCTTGGTGTAGATTGAATGGAGTCGCATTATGTTGCTTGCTATCGGAATAATGTTTCTGTCCTTGTGCATCGGTCCATTGGTATATTGCAGCATGGCTTAATGGAAGTATGACGCAAAATAATAACAGTATTAAGCTATGTCGGAATTTATGCATTGGTTGATGATGGCTTTATGGAGGAATCTATTGTAAGCCGCATTGCTAAGAGAGTAAAAAAAATCATTGTCGCTAGCAGAATTCTCTATACAATAATGCTATTCAAGTTCAGATATTAAGAGAGAAAATATGAGCGGTCAAGCAATCAGCAACCTATTTAATACATGCCATGCAAAACTAGAGGCGAATGTCTATTATCAAAAGCTACAGGCTATGCCTGATCAACAGCGATGGTTAGTGTTGGCAGGACTGTTCGTATTGTTACAAGCATTACTATTCGGTAGTTTATATTTGTTTTTTGGCTCTATTGCGGCCATTGGATTGTTGGCAAGTATTTTGGCCGGATTGGCAACCGGATTAGGTGCTTTACCGGCCGCTTTTTTTAAAGAAGTGTCTAATAATGTCTTTAATGGCTTATTAGGGGGAGCTGCCGGAGTTATGCTGGCCGCAACATCTTTTTCTTTATTGTTACCGGGCATAGAATACGGTAATGAATTATGGCCTGATAAAGGCATATGGGTTGTGGCTGCCGGTATGTTATTGGGCGCTTTCTTTTTACATTTATCGGATAGTAAATTGCCACATATTCATTTTGATGAGGGTTTGAGCGGTCATACTGAATCCTTACAAAAAATTTGGTTGTTTATTTTTGCCATTACAATCCATAATTTTCCTGAGGGCATGTCGGTTGGTGTCAGCTTTGGGTCGGGAGATATGCATAATGGTATCGTATTAGCTATTGCCATTGCTTTGCAAAATATCCCGGAAGGTTTGGCGGTGGCGCTACCGTTGGTGACATTAGGCTATAACAAATGGAAAGCAGTGGGCATTGCGACCTTAACAGGCTTGGTTGAGCCAATAGGCGGCTTGCTTGGTATTACCATGGTTTCTATTTTTTCGCCACTTCTTCCTTTTGCAATGGGCTTTGCGGCCGGTGCTATGTTATTTGTTATTTCAGAAGAAATTATTCCTGAAACACATTCAAAGGGGCGTTCGCGCTATGCTACTTTTGCTTTGATGGTTGGCTTTATTATTATGATGGCATTAGAGAGTTTATTGGGGTAATTCTTTTTCAAGCATATGATTACAATTATTCAGCGTGTTAGTCAGGCTCAAGTGCATATTGCCGGGTCTGAAGTGGGTTGTATCGGGCGGGGTATTATGGCTTTGGTGGCGGTTGAAAAATTAGATACCGAAAAATCAGCGCGCCGATTATTCGAGCGTATTTTAAATTATCGTATTTTTCCTGATGCGGAAGGGCGTATGAATTTGAATTTGCAAGCCATTGAAGGGGGATTATTATTGATACCTCAATTTACCTTGGCGGCCGATACTCAGTCGGGTAATCGCCCGAGTTTTACCGCCGCCGCCACTCCTGAGCATGGCAGAGCCATTTTTGATTATTTTGTTGCACATGCCAAAGAGCATTATGGTCAGGTTGAACTGGGTCAATTTGGTGCTGATATGCAGGTCGCACTGATTAATGATGGGCCTGTCACATTTACCCTTAAAGTTTAGCCCTTAATATCATGATGAATTTCAATTTACTCGAAGGTTTTGCATTTTGCTTTTATTTGGCGAGTAGTCTTACTTTGCTGATGGATATTAATACTAATCAGCATAAAAAACGTGCATTAATATTGGCATGGTTAGCGGCTTTGGCACATCTTGGTACTGTGGTGGTCGATATTCAGAATGCACAAGGATTGGATTTTAGTTTTTTACATACGGCCTCTTTTATTTCTTTAATTATTGCTTTTTTAATCATCCTAGCGGCTTTTTCTAAGCCTGTGGAGAAATTAGGCATTGCTTTATTTCCGGTTGCCGCCTTAATGTTAGCTTTAGATTATTTGTTTCCTGGCTCTGTGCAACTGCATCAGGGCTATACGCCGGAAATGAAGGCACATATTTTGAG
>JALSIU010000098.1 GCA_026989715.1 Methylomonas sp. | reverse complement strand
GGGAGAAGCAACCGTCATAGGCTCAACAAACAGCGCAGAAGCCGCCCAAAAAGTCATACTATTAGCCGGTAATATTGAAAATGTAGAAAAAGTTGTCTCTAAAATTGATATTATTGATAATGATAACGACGCCGAAACAGAAACGCTGTTAGAGCCTGACAATGTAGAATACTACACGATTCAAAGCGGTGATTCTTTATCTAAAATAGCCAAGCACTACTACCAAAATGCCATGGAATACCCGCGCATTTTTGAAGCCAATAAAGAGGTTATTCAAGACCCGAATCTTATCTATCCAGGTCAAAAAATCAGAATTCCTTTAGATTAAAAGCCCCATATACCATTTCCCCTCGCATGCAAATGAGAGGGGGAATTAATTAACTTGTACAGTATAGTTTTTAGGGTCGGTATAACACGTATTCTGCAAACAATTAGAAATCACCACTGTATAATCACCCGCCGGCAAATCCAAAGTAAAAGCCTCATCCTTAGCCTCTATCAATAACTTATTTGCATCATAAACAGCGATATAAAAAGCCATATTCGCAAATTGACTCGCCCCCGAAAAACTCACTTCCCCCGCCAAGCTCATGCGATAACTATCTTTATCTTGCGCATCAAATAAACTCCCTTGCACCATAAAGCCATCTTGCTTATCACCCGATTCTAACGGTGCGGCAATATCAATAATGTTTTTATAATCAATAAAAACATCATATTGAATCTCACGCGGCGCACCTGATGCATAGCGCAAATGACTAACCGTCACTGTATACCAAGTATCATACTGCCAATCTTCCACTGCCCAACTCAAATTATTAGGCACGCCAGAGCCTTTTGTATCGCTATGAATATTACTAACAGCCATCTGCTTTCCAGTCTTTTTTTGCCTGACACTGACAGTCGCATTAGTAAAATAATCATGTTGATTATTCCAAAAAGTAACTTTATCCTCAATAATCGTTAAACTCCACGGCGTGATGCGCTGTTGCGTTTTATCAGAAAAAAAGAGATAGGGGTAACGCAAATAAGGAAAAGCAATAAAATCAGGTATCGCGTTTGCATCCGGTGTAATAGTTTGCGAGAAATCAAGTACCTTGCTCGCTGATGCACCCAATACTTGGCCATAACTAGAAAAGCCCATAAACGGATTTAACAATGCCCGCCGATGCCCAACCTCCGCAATTGCGGCCAAATTAAATGCATCATCCAGCAAACCTATCAAATCAGCCGCAGGGTCACTATTCTTACTGCCTAAATATAGATTACTACTCTGACTCGCTTCAAATCCCGCCTCACTATAACAAGCATTACTAGGGGTAGGCGCATGCGTTAAAGCATTATTAGCACGTTGAATCAAAGCTGACTGCTGCACTGAGTTGCTAGCACCGGCATCGTAAGTGACCGCAGCAACGGAGTGTAATTGACGAATTTGATTTAAAGCTTCCAAGTATCTATTTTGTGCCGCAGCACTCAAAAATCCGGCAAAACACGCAGGAACATTAGGCACTTGTGCATATAAAAAATCATTACCGGCAAAGGTTTCATTCATCAAATCCGCTGCAACGGCACGCCAATAGGTACGATACGCCAAGCCACGGTCTTGTATTTGCACAAAACCAATATTAGAAAAATCACTCGCCTGCTGATCAGCATCATAGGCTTGCACCACGACATAAAAAGCAAGCCCTTGTGATAACTCTAATGAAAATTCGGTAGCAGTCTGTACATCAAGATCAATAATCTTATTCCCCGCTTGATAAGGATACGCCGTATAATACAAACGATATCCTGCCGCATCCGTCACCGCCGACCAGTTTAAATGCAGCTGCAAGCCCTCAGTATTAACTTGCAACACAGGCGCAGCCGGCTGAGCCTGAATATTCAATGCAAACAACAGCATAATAATAAATAGACGTATATTAAACATCGACTCCTCCTACTTTAAACGATTCAAATAAATACATTATCAAACAGATTTGATTCGGCTGTGCGTATCACCCTTGCAATAATGGATCTAAGCCTTTTTGTAAATCCAAAGCACGCAACTCATCAAAACCACCAATATGTTGCTCACCTATATAAATTTGCGGCACAGTTCTGCGCCGAGTCTTTTGCATCATCTCAGCGCGTAAACCCGGCGTTGTATCAACATTCAGCTCTTTATAAGTTGCCCCTTTTGCTGTCAAAAGACGCTTTGCCATCGTGCAATAAGGACATAAATTACTGGTATAAATAATAATTTCGGGCATATTTCTAGTACAATTAATAAATAAGTAAATGATTATACTGCAAATTATTGCAAGCTTAACAGTTTTATTCCCGGCGATAGCCTCCTGTTTCAGGAAAATGCTAAAATAGCGATACTTTCAGCCCACTTATACAATCATACAAAGCTTGGATATTATATAAGCAACGCTGCCTCAATACCGTGAGCATCTATACAAACCTATGAAATATTCTTTAAATCGCCTCATTCTGATCGACTCCTATAAAGAAGGTGAGCTACAAGAAATCCGCTTAGATGGCCATACTAATTTAAATGGTGTCAACGGAGCAGGCAAAACTACCCTACTGCGCTTAATTCCATTATTTTATGGCGAACGCCCAGGAAGATTAGTGCCTAAAAGCCGAGTGACCGATAGTTTTGTCAAACACTACCTGCCACGCGAGTCCTCCTATATTATTTTTGAATATCAGCGTATTGAGCAAATCTGCATGGTAGCCATTTATGCCTCGCCCAATGATGAAGGCCTATGCTACCGCTTTATTGATAAAGCCTTTAGTCCTGATGATTTTATTGAGCAACACACCGATGGCCATCACTACCCGGTATCTTGCCGCAGCTTAAAAGCACATTTGCTTAAACGCCAAATACAATGCAGTAATCAAGTTACCGCCTGCAGTGACTACCGCACAATCATTCAAAACCTGCCGCATAATAAAGGCCAAGAAATGCGCCGCCTCATTGCCCGCTACAGTTTTTGTCAAGGCAGCTCCGGTAAACGTTTAAAAGATATAGAAAAAATTATTACAGGCATGTTTATGCGCTCGACCGATTTTGCCGACTTACGTGAAATGTTAGTCAACTGCATTGATGAAAGTCGGGACAGCATTGCCCTAGAACTCCAAATGGAAACATTGGATAGCTGGTATAAAGAATATCGTGCTTATCAGCAAGTCGAACTGGAAAGGCCAAAAATAGACTTATTAAACCAACTCGAAAATGCACTGCAACAAACCGAGCTCAGCTTAGGTGAACTACAAACACGCCTAACAAAACTATTAGAACAAAGCCAACAGACACAGCATGCACAGCAACAACAAAGTGCCGAATGTCATGAACAATTAGCCACACTGCAAAAAGACTGGGACAGCCAAGAACTGCAACTAAAATCAGCACTCGTCACCACCAAAGCAGAGCAAGAACAAGCACAAAGACAAATCCGACAACTGGAAAAAGAACGCCTAAACTGGGACAACCAAGCCATTGCCGACAAACAACAGCTTTATGCCAATTTAGAGCAAATTAAAACCGCACTGAAATCAGAACGTGACAACTTAGCGCAACTCATGGCCGATGTGCAAGATATAGAAGCCACCTTTCGCCGCTTACAAGCCGAAAAAGAACAATATTTTGAAAGCCAAATTCATCATTTTGCACTAGCCAAACAACGTGCAAAACAGCAATTCACCGAACAACAAGCCCAAGCAACGGCAGAATTTACCGAACACAAAGACAGTTTGCGCGCTTCAAGCGACATCCAACAAGAAAAAAATCGACAACTGACCCTGCAATTAAGCGAACAACTTGGTGCCATCAACAGCCAAATTGCACAAATACAAGCCGACCCGATTTTACTAGAAGACCGCGAAACAAAATTAGAACTACATGCCGAGCTTTTATTACAATACCAGGCGGCAGAAGCCAATGAACAAGTACTCAAAGAAACCGTCCAAGCACACAAAGCAGAGATTGAACGCATTTTTCAACTCAAGCGACAACGCAACGATGACAAACAAGCACTATTAACACAACAAGAACAACTCGCCCGACAAATTAATGCCGATGCCGCAACGCTATTAGGTTTTTTACGCGAATACAAACCTGACTGGGGCGAGCATATTGCCAAAGTCATTCAACCTGAATTATTACTACGCACTGACCTAGAGCCGGAATTATTA
>JALSIU010000097.1 GCA_026989715.1 Methylomonas sp. | reverse complement strand
CCTGTATTTTGCACACTGACAAAGTCATCCATCTCATTATTCAACAAAACACCGGTACCCGCAGCAACCATTCCAGACCCAAAAGGATAATTAACGCTCAAGGTCGCAGCAACCCGATTCCCTTCGTCATCAATAATAGAAAAATGCGTGGTATTACGTCCCGCTTTTTGGGCGGCAGTTTGCCCTGTTAAATAAGCACTCGGCAGTGCTTTATCAGCTCGAATCGTACTTGCTAAGCCCTGTGCATATTGCTTATTTAATAAACGCATAACGGGTACTGTCACAAAGTCACTGTCCCCTAAATAAAGCGCCCGGTCATGATAAGCACGGCGCAAAGCCTCCACAATAAGATGTTTACGCGTTAATTTATCAACATGTTGCAAATCCATTGTTTCTAAAATATTTAACGCTTCAATTAACACAATACCCCCCGAAGAAGGTAACGCGGCACTGGTAATCTGCATATTTTTATAACGCCCCGTAACCGGCTGACGCTCTACTACTTGGTAGTTTGCTAAATCCTCTAATTGCCAAATACCGCCACCTTGCTGTACCGCCTGAACCAATTTATCCGCTACGACACCTTGATAAAACCCAGCTTGACCGTGTTCTGCCAGCTGTTGCAAGGTCATTGCCAAATCCGCTTGTTTTAATACCTGATCCGGTGCAGGGATTTTCCCCTTATCTAAAAAAATATTGGCTGTTTCTGCGTGCTGCTGCAATATCGCCTGCCGAAAAGCCAATAATTTCCGATGGCGCACATCAATTTTAAAGCCTTGTTGCGCATACCTAATCGCAGGCTGCAAACTTTCTGCCAAGCTTAAATTGCCATAATGTACCGACAAATGCACTAAAGCCGCCGGCATGCCGGGAATACCGGCAGCCAATGCACCATTAAGCGAACGGCTCGGCATGGCAACAAACATATTTTTTTGTGCCGCCAACGGTGCTTTTTCACGACCATCCAGCATAATATCCAAGCCATCCCGCGCTCTATGCAATAGCCAAAAACCGCCTCCACCCAAGCCGGAACCTGAAGGCTCTACCACTGCCAATGCCGCTGATACCGCAACCGCTGCATCATAAACATTGCCCCCTTTTTGCAGTATCTCAAAACCTGCTTCCGTTGCCAAAGGGTGTGCCGAGGCAATTGCCACTTGTCGGGGTTGTTTTACGCTACAGCCTGTTATACTGAGCACTAATAATCCCCAAACAACCCCTTGTATTATTATTTTTTTTTGCAACAAAAAAGACTTTAACATGACCGCACCTTTTACAAATATACACGCACTAATTATCGATATGGATGGCGTATTATGGCATGGCGAACAAGCCATTGCTGGGCTAAACGAGTTTTTTCAATTATTACGCGACCGCGCCATACCGTTTGTGTTAGCCACCAATAACGCCAGCCACACCAATATCCAATATATTAATAAGCTTGCCCGTATGGGAGTCCGCGTGACTGCAAAAGAAATTCTAACATCCGGCATGGCAACCGCTTTATATCTAGCTGCACACAAAAACCCGGCACATACACGTATTTTTGTTTTAGGCGAAGATGGCGCACGCTTGCCCCTATTAGAACAAGGCTTTACCTTAACCGACATTTACCAATTAAATACCGGTAGCACACCTAACGCCGGAGCTGATATTGTTGTCTGCGGTAAAGACGAAACCCTTAATTGGGATAAACTCTCCACCGCCACGCTAAATTTACAACAAGGTGCTGAGTTTATTGCCACCAATGCAGACACCACACTACCAACCGAACGCGGCCTAGTACAAGGCAATGGAGCCATTTTAGCCGCATTACAGGTCGCAACAGGACGGACACCCACGGTCATTGGTAAACCTGAGCCCATTATGTATCAACAAGCATTAGCTTTATTAGGCACAAGTGCCGAACACACCATTGCCATTGGCGACCGCTTAGATACCGATATTTTAGGGGCAGTCCGTACAGGTATACGCAGTTTAATGGTCTTAACCGGCGCCTCTAGCACCGCTGATATTGAGCAACTTGACTACGCACCGACGTGGGTACTGCCTGATTTACAAGCCGTCACAACTGCCTTAAAAGCCTTATAATAATCACCCTCCATCCAGCAATTGCACATTCTTAAGCATAAATAGCCGCCACAATGGTTTTATCCATAAACATATCCATATATCAATATTGAATTTCTTTCTCGGCAAAATAACCCAAAGTACACTACAATTATCTACTCAAAAAAAGCTAATCAAGGCGTTATAACCCTTTTTCGTGCTCATAATTTTACAATCTAAAACGAAACAGACTAAACAATGCAAGCAAACTAAAGCACTCCTCCACCAATTTTGCAGTGTCAGCATGACACAATTGTCATACAAAACTGACATAATTGTCAGTCAGTTTAAAAATAACCTCAAAAAATACAGGATTTACACTTATGCAACATGATGGCATATATTTTGCTGTTTTTATGGACGTATCACATAATTTTTAACCAACAGGATGGCCAATAAAATGAAAATAATCTCCTCAATACTCATGAGTACAATAGGCGTAAGCATTGCACAAGCTAACGACTCTGCAATCAACTCATTAAACCCATATGAATTAACCAGATCAAGCATGGCATTAGATAATGCAGGGAGTGCTCCCGTACAAAGTACGATTATTTTAATTGTTGCAGGGTTAATTGGGCTTTACTTCGCCAAAAAGCATCACGAAGTTGCCAAAAGACACCAAGAAATAAATAATAGACGCTCAAGCCAGTAAAAAAACAAACTAAGCCACTTTAGTGCTTATCTAGGAAACAGCAATGAAAATATGGGTAGATGCCGACGCATGTCCTGTGGTAAATAAAGACATTCTCTGTCGCGCCGCTGAACGCACCAAGGTCATAACGAGTTTTGTAGCCAATCAGCCTATCCGTTTGCCGCCTTCGCGTTATCTTAAATGCATACAAGTCGCCAAAGGATTTGATGTAGCAGATAATGAAATTGTGTTAAAAGCCAATGCAGGTGACTTAGTTATTACGGGAGATATTCCCTTGGCGGCAGAAGTTATTGCCAAAGGTGCGCAAGCATTGAATCATCGTGGTGAGCTATACACCGCCGGCAATATTAGAGAATGCCTGAATATGCGTGATTTTATGGACACCTTACGGACTAGCGGTATTGCAACAGGTGGCCCTGCAGCATTAAACCAAAATGACCGGCAAGCCTTCGCCAATCAATTAGATAAAATACTAGCGATATATTTAAAACGCCAGGCATAAAAAAAGGGAAGACCAACGCCCTCCCTTTTTATTAAGCAAACTCGTTTAAATAATTTGCTTAGAAGCCAATACCTAAATATCCACCTGTTGTAAAACCGCTCACATTTGTACCATCTAATGTTTTACCAATGGTTAGGTTGTAACGAAAGTCAGCACCAATGTAAAAATCTTTCCAAAGATTGTAATCAGCACCCGCCGCAAAGTGCATACCTGGCTCTAATACGGTTACCCCATCAGAAGGAGGGCTGATAACGTGTAACGCGAAACCTGCCGGAATAATCCAAGGTCTAAATTTACTACCTTTCAAAAATTTAACTTTTGGTGATGCCGTTAATGTAAACTGACTAACAGTTACAGAGCCAAGGCCACCTGTCGGTGTATTGTTTACTGCAGTATTAACAACTGTTATTAGAGGATTTAAAGCTTGAGTTTGTCTGTCAAACTCTTTGTACTCAAACATTAATTCAGCAAGAATTTCTGTGCCATCATGCAACCCAAACAAATCGTCGCTTAAGTTAAAGTCAAAACCTGCACCAAAATACCAGCCATCTTGACTACCGTTTGCTTGAGGGGCAAGACCTAAACCACCGGCAGTATCTGTTAAGATTTCGCCATAACGCGCCGTATCATTTCTAGCATAACCGCCACGGAAGAAGACCATGTTGCCATTGCTTTTTGCACTTGTTTCCGCTTTTGCTTTTTCTAATTTAGAGATTCTGGCTTTCAAGTTAGATAGTTCATCAGCACTTGCTTGTGGTGCCACTGTCAGACCTACTATTGCCAGTGCAGTGGTTGCTGCACTTAAGGCTACTTTCAATTGTTTAATCATAGTCCCCCCAAGGGTTATTTTTATTAAGTGTTTTTATTACAACAATTCGTATCTTTTATACAACATTTTGTAACACGGTAAAAATAATAGCAGTAAACCTGCCTCCTTACAAGTAGAAATGTTATTTTTT
>JALSIU010000096.1 GCA_026989715.1 Methylomonas sp. | reverse complement strand
CCTACTGCCGCTAATATAGCACTTCCCCCTAAAACAAACGTCTCACTACGACCATAGTACCCATAGAACTGACTCTCATAACTGATTTCAATATGCGCACAAATTCGCAAATCCTGGTCGGTCAAATAATCAAAATCCTCCAAGTGCTGATGCAGTCTTTTTAAAGCCACGGGGCGGCCTTTCGTCCAACGCCCCGTTTTACCCAATCGTTGCTCCCGAGGCTCTAACGTCACAGTGCTATCATTTAAGGTCAGAAGCCAAATCATCCGCTTATCCTGAGCCGGCACCTTCTCTTGAGTCTCACCCTCATTTAATTGACTCAATGCCTGTAACGCTCGCTCCCACTTCTCCACACGCGGTAACAAATCGACAAGATACACATATTCGCTTGCTTGATATTGATCCGCAATAGCTTTAATTTTTAAACTTTTAAATCCCAGCCTTTGCAATAACGTGGCACTGATAGCCTCATAAAAATGATTATTAACCCGCCCCGCACGCAAACAAAAATCCTCTATCGCCTTTACATCCTCCTTCAATATCAATGCCTGCTCGCCTACCCAATACAACATTAAATACCGAAATAAAGTAGCATACGCTCCATCTATATCTTTCAATAAAAACTTTGACTCCAACACCTCTTTTTTTGCCTGATAAACATCAATCACTTCAAGCAAATAGTTATTCAAATAATCAAAATGCCCATTGCCTCCCATTTTAATCATTATCCGCAACTGCTTTTTTAAAAACTGAATGTTTTCCTTATCCCCGGATTTCAATAAAGCCAAATTAAAAAACAAGCCCTGCATGCCAGGCAACGCAACATTGCGTTTGCGCGTTTGTTTTTTTAGCTGTTGCAATACACTATAAAAAAGAGTCAATGCCTCCGTCTGACGATTAGCCATAAAACAAAGACTTGCTTTTAAGCTTAACGCGGCCAAGCTCGCATCATCCTGAATTAAAGATTCGGCAAGTTCTAGCTCGCCGCGTGCCAAATAGTACTCCGCTAAAACATGCCGCAAAGGCAAAAATAACGCAGCATCATTTTGTAAACTATCCTGTAATATTTGCACCTGCCAACGCAAGTCAATTAACTCAAAAACACCTATCTCAATATAAGTCGACAAAATCAAATGCATCAACTTAGGTCCTAGCGACTCAAACCATGCCTTATCTTGCGCATCAAAAAAGACCAAATTCAGCGCATCAAGTACTTGCTCAGGAAACTCCGCGCACAACGCCGTCAACAACTCAGAAAGCCCGGCAATATCATGTTCATACAAACAAAAACGTAAGTCACGCACGAGATAAAACACCCGCAACCGATAAGACTCATACTCACGAGAGATACGACAATATTGCACCACCTTTGCAAATAAATCAGCATGTTCACGCATAGCCACACGCATCAACACTTCCGATAAATCTCTATGACACATCCAGCCATCAGGAGTCACCACAATCAGCCCTGCTTTTGCTAATTTTTCTTTCAATGGACTAGCAACCTCTTTATAGGCAGGAGGTTTAATATCGCTCGTTTCACGAACAACCGCTTTGAACCGCATCTGGCCGATAGGGACAAACACTATTGACAACACCAATAGAATTTCTTGTTCCGTGCGCGATAATTTATAAAACTTTGCTAAAAGTGCTTCCGTATTCGTCATGTCTAATCATCTATGTCATAGCAATAAAAGGTGCTTAATTATAAGCCATCACTATCAATCCATCATACAAACAATAGGCTTAAAGCATTAAATCTTAGATTTATTGCTTTATTTCTTTACTGTACATTTTTTAAAATACCGGCCGCCACACGCCGATAAGAAGCATTATCTAATTTAACCCAGAGGTTCGTGACAAAATACCCATAAGGCATCACCGGCCCCTGCACACTATAAGGCGTGGCATAAAATGCAGTGGCAGGGTTATTATGGTGTCCTATATGCCTTGACAAACCCAGCAAAGCATATTCAGTCACGAGAGATTGATTAACCCAAGCTAGCATATTATGCGCCTTCCCTTGCTCCAAGCCCCAGTGCTGATAATAATTAATGCTTTCCAATAAACGAATGCCGGCAAACGCTTGATATAAAAAGATGAAGACAGCAACCCAACCAAATACGCTAAAAATCAAAAATAACAGCATTATTTCCACCAAAATGCCTTGCAGCACCGAGTTTTGCAATATTTTATAATCATACCAAGGGCTATCCGACAAGGCTAAGCGTTGTTGTTCAGAATGCCAAGCATATTGAAAATGCCCCAGATAAACCCTATGCCAATAATCACTAAAACGCTCACCCAAACGCGCCGTTACCACATCGGCAGAGGTGGCAACGTGATAATGATGACCACGCAGATGTGCAATAACAAAATGTTCATAACACACGGTATAAAGCAATAAGTGCCCCAGTCTACGCAAATGCCGTTTAGGGCGGTGTATTAACTCATGTGCGACAATTAGTGCCGAACTGCCGGAAGAAGTGCCGACCAAAATTCGCATCACCAATAAATTAAGGCTCGATGTCACCATTTCTTGCCCGGAGCTCCACTGCAAACGACTAGCAACGATTAATAATAAAACAATAATAAGGCATTGCAACAATGCTAGGGCATATAAAATCGCATCATAAAATACCGCATGCAAAGCTTGCCGTTGCACCGTAGGATTCACCTTAGGGCTTAACCAGTCCAACAAAATCAACCCCCAAAGCGGCAGAGTCCAAAGTAGTACTGTGATTGCATCATGAGGCGCGGTACTTAAAAACAAAATTGTCGTCACAGGCACAATAAAGCAAGCCAAATAATTCCAATGGTAATACATTACCAGCAATGCCTCATCAAGCCTATATGCGGTATCAAGCCACTATCTCCCCAATCCAAACTTATTTTTAAATTTATACAGAAAATAAGCAAGCGGCAAACCCAATTTAAAACGTCCTCCCACGAAGCGCAAGGCCGCATAGCCTGTATAAATTCGCCGCCAGTGATTATCCAATACCGCCTGATTGGCCGTACGCTGTTGTAAATCATCCATATAAATTCGGATTGCTTTTTTAGCCAAAAAAGCATGCCCACTAGCATAGTTATCAATCGATATATGAATTTTGGCAATGCTCGGATCTATGCCCCAATAGTGCCAATCATCAACCAAACGCAAATAGCTTTTCCCCAAACCACTTAATTCAATCGCCATATTCAAGCCCAATAGTTCAGGTAAAAACTCACAGGGAAAGCTTGCTAAAGCCAACATAAAAACAGGCATATCAAAGGCACTGTGCATAAATCCTTTATGCGCAATAAATTCCCGACTATGCGCAGGCGGAAGCGAAATAGCCAAACTATTTAATAATTGCCGGAAAATATAAGGATGATTTTGCTGTAACTGTCCCTTACCAATTTCATCATAATAAATAGCAAATAAAATATCACAAATATCCGGTGCAATATGCTGTAAAGCCAAACTATTTTGAATCCAACTACCATCAATCAATATCAAGGGGGCTATTTGCTCAAACCCCCAAATATACGCCGCTTTAGATATTTTCGGTACACCTTGCAAGGGCTGGTAATTGGCCACCTCACATTGATAAATCGCTTTGATATAGGCATCAAATTGTTGATGGCTATACTGTGCAAATGGTAAAGGGCTCAACAATTTGCAAGCCAATAGTAATTTATTTACTCGCGCCTTAGCAAAAGGCAATACTGCAGGAAATACATCAGCATTAAGTAGGTAATAATACATCTCTCTAGTTGTGAAGGATGCGAACTCAATACTTGATGACTTAATATTCCGGGTAACATGGCAAACAGCAACTTTGCTAGGAAGCGTATGCAAAGTTGCCTGCTCTCGAGTGCCCTCTTGCAACCAACGCAAAAGCAGCTTTTGTTCTGCCGCATTCAAAACACCAAACATCGGCCCCTTAAATGCAAATAACTGCAATAAACGGCTCTTGGCAGGTTGCTCTCTATTGACATAATCGGACTGCATTAATGCTTGCAAAAACGCATCGGTATTATCAGGTAAGCCGGCAAACCATTGCTCTAACGATCTGCCTGCTAATTGCACTTTTTGGTGGTGCCCCTTTGCCGCAAAAGCCTTATGTTGCACAATCTTTGCAAACATTTGTTGCGTACATAATGGGCTTTTCAATGTTGCCTGCATCTGGGAGCAAGCCTGCTGCATAAGCCATTGATAAAGATAAAAGCCTTGTTGCATTCGTGGCCACAAGCCCTGAGTATGCTGCGGAAATAAATGCAAATAATCCGCACTACATTGCAACAGCGTAGGAACTTGCTGTTGCAATAAAGAATGCCGTTGCTGCCAAAAAGCATCGGATAATTGTGCCGGCGGAAAGCATGCCTCCATCATCGTCGGTACTCGGCAATACGCCAAAGTAAAACCCAGTATCTCAGGCAACAAGACCCGAGGAAAGTTTGCGAAAGCCAACTGTACCGTTGCCAAATTCAATATCTCTATCGGTATTTCATCTTGTATCGACAGATGGCGGTGCAAACATGGGAATTTAATTCCGCTAGCCAATAACATGGCCTGATAAGCTTGCGCTAAAGTTGTATTTTGTTGCTTTTGCTGCGTTAATTGCACATACACATGCAATAACTGCCTGGCAATAAAAGTCTGGCTAGCCACCGCCGGCGATATATTTTGCAACCACTGCGGTTGTGTTGCAAAAACAAGGGCAGTTTGCTGCAAACCAGTGGAAAAATGAGTTGCTGAGACCAATGAATCAGGCAAAGACTGACTTGTTGCAACGGGTAAAGCCGCTAATTTTGCCTTGCTATACTCTGGCATAATGGTGCTAGCATAACGCTGTCTCACATCTTGTAAGCATTGCTGTATTAAGGTATAGGCCTGCGACAAACACGCGGGGGTTTGCTCCGCTTGTTGCAATTGATAAAACAAATCAGCGCAGACACTCGCCGAATAGGTAACAGATGCGCCGCGTAATGACTGCGCATATAAATGTGCCTGTGCAGGGTCAAAAAAATGTGTATATTGCATCATGCGCTTGGCTTAGCGATTAAATAATCATTAATCACCAAGGCATCTAATCCTGTAGTTAAAAATACGGAGACAACATCTTCTAACGTATGCACCATCGGTTTCCCCATCACATTAAAACTGGTATTTAATAGCATAGGGATTTGCGTTTGTTGATAAAAAGCCTCTATTAACTGATAAAAACGTGGATTCCATGCGCGTTTTACCGTTTGTAAGCGGCCTGTACCATCAATATGACAAACTGCCGCGACCTGTTCACGCATAGAGTCTTTAAACAACAGCGTTTTATCCATATACGGCGATTCATGATAGTCAACAAAAAAATCAGCGGCATATTCATGCAATACCGACGGGGCAAAAGGTCTAAAACTTTCACGAAATTTTATGTTTTGATTGATGGCATCTTTCGTTGCAACACTACGAGGGTCTGCCAAAATAGAACGATTGCCCAATGACCTAGGACCAAATTCAGCACGTCCTTGTATCCAACCGATCAATTTACCTTGTGCTAAAAGTTTAGCCGTCACCGTACAAAGACCATCGGGTAAATGCTGAATATCCAAGACACGATTATGCCGTAGCAAGCGGGCTATGGCCGCATCGTCAATACGACTACCCAAATAAGGTGAAAGTGGCTGCGCATGATGAATAACCACATCTGCTTGATCATCCTGTAATGCCAACCAAGCGGCTCCGAGTGCCGTACCATCATCAGCAGGAGCCGCCGGAATAAAAACCTGTTCAAAGTCAGTACGACGTTTTATCTGCCCATTAAACGCCGAGTTTAAGGCACAGCCGCCTGCCAGTGTTAGGTTTTTACTCGCGGTTTGCTGCTGTAAATGCTGCAATAGTGCCGTCATTAATTCGGCAAAAAAATACTGTCCTGTATAGGCCAAATCAGCCGCACACTCAACGGGATCTTGTCGAGCACGCCGAAACCGTTCCAAGTCTGCAAGATGCGTAAATAAATCTTTAGGCGGATGCCGGCAAATAAAACCTTCTACTGAAATTGTCGTTTTTAATAACTGATATAACTCTAAATTTAATTGACCATAAGGCGCTAAGCCCATCACCTTCCACTCTTCACCTTTAAGCCAATCAAAACCACACAACTCAGTGATTTTCATATAATAAAAGCCAATACTCCCCGTCCCTTTGCTTTCATAGAGGCAGCTCAGCTTTTGCGCTTTAAAGTGGTAAAACGCCATTGAGCCTTTTTCACCAAACGAATCAATCACCGCACAAGCCGATTCTGTAAAGGGACTACTAAAACAAGCCGTTGCGGCATGTGTCAAATGGTGATGATAGTCAGCAAACTCAATATTACATTGCGGATAATACTCGCGAATCACCCGTACCAAATTCAGCCCCCCGCCCGTAATGCAATTACGTTGACTGGCAATCATATGATGCAATTGCTCATTACGCAGGGGCGAACACAACCTTTTAATCCCTGTTTTTAATAGGCCGGGCGCATTCAAGCAACCTAAAGCCGCCAGCATATTTTCATAAACAGGCCGACGTTTACGCCAATTAAGCGCAATCACAAAAGTACAAGGATCAGGGCAATAGCGTTCTAAGAGTTCAGGAATATACAATAACGGGTCTGCGACACCATTGAGCGCGCGTTTATTTTGCAAATAACGCTCAGTCGCTTCCGCAAATAAGACTTGACCTTGCGCATCAATAATCGCTAAAGCAGGGTCATGATAAGTCACCGACAAACCAATATAGTACTTACTCATTCTCCCTCCGTATCCGCCAGACTTACAGATGACAAGGCCAATTGCTCAGACCACGCGCGTTGCTGCCACGTAGCATACGCCTTCTGCCTCAAATGCTCACCTTGCACCTTAATTTGTTCTCTAAAGTGGGTATATTGCCCACATAATGAAAAATATTCTGCTAAAAGAGCCCGATAACCGGGCGTATTTACACCACAGCGTTGCTTAGCAATACCGAATGCCGCCGGTAAATAACGCCAATAAATATGTGCATTGTTGCGCGACAAAATCTTAAACACATAACGACCAGCCTGATGACCGGCTCGATATTGGCTTTGCAACCCTGGATCAATCAACTGCAAATGTCGCATCACACGCGCAAAATAGGCATCAGGCGCATAGATTGCGCTCAAAATATGTACGTAATTTTGCTCGGCCTGCTGAATTGAAACATGGTAAGGAATAAAATTAATCACGCCATCCGAATTATTGCCACTACTCGCTTGCACCAAGCGTCCCTGTTTTTGTAATCGAGTCATCAATGGCGTACAAGGTAGCGCATTTAATAAACCCGCCATCACGATCGGCGCATTACTTGCATTCACAAAATCAATAAAGGCTTGTACCGAGGCATTCATATCGTGATCAAATCCATAAATCATACCCAGCATCACGCCGCTACCTGTTTCCTTTGCAATAAACTGTAATTTTTCTAGCAAACTGCGCTCACCGCGCAGATTTTGACGCTTCTTGGTTTCCAGTAATGAAGCAATATTCGGTGTTTCCACGCCATAAAAGCCATTAATAAAGTGAGCTTTATGAAACCAATGCCGTAACTCAGCCATAATCGGTGATTCATCCGCCAATCGTAATGTCAGTTCTGTATATTTAGGGTAGTGATAGCCAATATTTTCGCCGATTTGATACAAGTCGCGTAATACTTGCAATGCTTTTTTAGGGTGTGCAATAAAATTATCATCGACAACAAAAACCTGCCCGACCCAGCCTAATGCGTGCAGTTGTCGAAAGGACTTCTCTACTTGTTGCATAGGGGTCACGCGATAAGCTTTACCAAAACGCGCAGGAATATCACAAAATTCACACGCTTCAGGGCAACCACGACTAATCTGCACGGCCATATGCACATAGTTCTGCATATTGATTGCAGCATAATCAGGCTGGAAAAACTGCTCGGGCGCAACAATGCCTCCTTTATAATAGGGCTTGGCCGTACCCTTTTTTAAGCCTTGCAATAATTCAGCAATAATGGATTCTGCTTCATTTTCAACAGCATGATCAGCAATATTTAGCAAAGGAGATTGCGGCGTAATTGCCGTGCCTCCTACAATTAAAACCTTGCCTGCCGCCTTAACGACACGCGCACATTTTAATAAGCCTTGTTCCTGTGCCAGCATACCGCCCATAAAAACATGATCCGCATCCATAATAAAATCCGTTAGCGGACGCGGGTCAATATTTTTATCAATCAGGAGTAATTGATCATAATAAGGCTTAAGATAATTCAATAAGCCCATCAAGCCTAAAGGCGGCAATAAACGTTTAGGCATGCCAAATTCACCCATCGGAGCATACATTGCTAAGCTTTTTGCATAACTCCAAAAAGTATCTTGCGTATCAAACTCAGGGTAAATTAGTACCGCCTTACAGCCAATCTTTGCAACCATAGCCAGCCTCTCGCAAAACTATATTGATTTGATTAATATACAGCTTATTGCAAAATCCTGCCTAAAAACAAGAATAGATGAAAAATACAGAAAAGTGACAGCAAAGCAAGTTGCTTGTACAGGCATTAACGCGCACTGGTGTAAGGTTAAAGCGGGCTTAAGGGTTATTCAGCATCTTTAACCAGTACACTCACACGCTGAGTAATACCACACAGCAATGTATAAGGTATAGTCTCGGCGTACTCGGCAACCTCTTCTACCGGCAATCCTTCGCCCCATAAAGTAACTTTATCGCCTATATTTGCATCAGAGCATGCCTGTAAATCAATGGTCAGCATATCCATAGATACCCGACCAATAATCGGCACGCGCCGTCCCCGTAGTAACACTGACGCACCGTGGCGAATATGACGCGGATAACCATCACCATAGCCAATGGAGACAATACCTAGCAACGTCTCTTGATCTGCCTGCCATTGTCCCCCATAGCCCACGCATTCCCCTTTAGCTAATCGTTTAATTGCTATCAAACGTGAGTACAAACTCATAACAGGCTGCAAACCTAATTCTGCCGCACTTTGCGTGCGTATGGGGGAAGCACCGTATAGCATCAGCCCCGGCCTAACCCATTGCTGCCGGCTCGCAGGCCATGCAATAATGGCTGCTGAATTTGCACTGCTTTTAGCACCCGAGACGCTCTGCGTGGTTGCATTAAATAATTGCAATTGTTTGGCTGTACTCATATCGTGCACCACATCCGCATTAGCAAAATGCGTCATAAACTTGATGGCAGTAGCCACCGATGAACATTGCTGTAAACGCGCTAAAATCACACTAAACTGCTCAGGGCGAATCCCTAAGCGATTCATGCCGGTATCTATTTTTAACCAAATATTTTGTGGGTTCGGTAAATCACTGGCTTCCAACAACGCAACGTGCTGTTCTGTATGCACGACAACATCTAAGTGATATTGCTGCAAGGCTTGTAATTCATCCGCACAGCTCACTCCCTGCAATACCAAAATAGTATCTGCAATATCCGCCTGCCGTAAACGAATGGCCTCATCCAATCGCGCAACCGCCAATGCATCCACATGATTTTGCAGTGCATGAGCTATACGGATTAAGCCATGCCCATATGCATTGGCTTTTATCACTGCCATTAGTTGTGATTGCGGGGCATACTCACGCACTTTTGCGACATTATGCTTTAAGGCCGCTAAGTTCAGCTCAATATGCGCAGCAAGCTGCATCATTCATAACTCTCTGCTGAATCGGCATAAGGGTCAGATGCATGATTTTCAAATCGTGTATATTGCCCTAAGAAAGTAAGCCGTACCGTACCGATAGGGCCATTCCGTTGCTTACCAATAATCAACTCAGCCATGCCTTTATCCGGGCTATCTTCGTTATAAACTTCATCACGATACACAAACATAATCACATCAGCATCCTGCTCGATACTGCCCGAATCCCTTAAATCCGACATCACAGGGCGTTTACTAGGCCGTTGTTCGAGATTACGATTTAACTGCGATAATGCCACAACCGGCACATTCAATTCCTTAGCCATCGTTTTTAAACCGCGTGAAATATCCGAAATCTGCGCCACTCGGTTATCACCGCTAGAGGGGGATTGCATCAATTGCAAATAGTCCAAAACAATCAAGCCTAATTCACCATGGTCACGCGTTAAACGCCTTGCTCTGGAGCGCACCTCATTTGGTGTTAAGGCGGGGGTATCATCAATAAATAATTGCGTTGCTGCCAATAAGTTAATAGTGGATGTCAAACGCGGCCACTCATCATCACCGAGCCCACCCGTTCTGACCTTATGTTGGTCTATACGCCCTAGTGATGACAGCATACGCATGGCTAACGAATCGCCCGGCATTTCCATACTAAAGACTGCAACAGGCAAGCCGCTACCCACCGCTACATTTTCAGCCATATTCATCGCAATGGTGGTTTTCCCCATTGAAGGCCGACCCGCGATAATAACTAAATCACCACGTTGCAACCCCGAGGTCATTTCATCCAAGTCACTAAACCCCGTACTAATACCGGTCACCCCGCCGTCTTGCTCAAACAAAGTTTCAATTTTTTCAACGGCGGTACTTAATAAATCTTTAATGGCAACAAAACCTGACTGCCCTTTCTGACGTTGTTCCGCAATTTCAAAAACCTTTTTTTCCGCCCGCTCCAATAAATCACCGGTAGGCCTACCTTCGGTATTAAATACTGATTCGGAAATATCCGTTCCTACATGAATTAATTGCCGAAGTACTGAACGATCCCGCACGATATTGGCATAAGCGACAATATTCGCCGCACTGGGCGTATCTTTCGCTAAAACACTTAAATAGGCCAAGCCCCCTACTTCTTCTAATTCACCCAGTTTTTTCAGTGCTTCCGAAATGGTTATCACATCAAAGGGGACATTTTTATCCGCCAAATCAGCAATAATACGAAAAATTAACCGATGATCCTTACGGTAAAAATCAACTTCTGTCACTTTATCCGCTACCGTGTCCCAGCGTTCATTATCCAACATCAATCCACCCAATACTGATTGCTCAGCTTGAATAGAGTGCGGTGGCACTTTTAATGACTCTAGTGCACGATCACGACTTTGATATTCAATATCGGCCATATGTTTATCTTAAATTAAGTAAATAATAAGAACTGAAAGACGCGGAACTTCCATAAAAAAAGGGCTGTAATCTTACAATTACAACCCTTCTTATGCTGTACGCTTAAATTGCACTGACTATGAGCAAACTCATAACCAATACAACCCCGCGAAAAACGATTAACGTTTTGAGTACTGAGGACGTTTTCTCGCTTTGTGTAAACCCACTTTTTTACGCTCTACACGACGTGAATCACGCGTAACAAAGCCGGCTTTTCTTAATTCAGGACGCAATGTTTCATCATATTCCATTAGCGCACGCGTCACACCGTGACGAATTGCACCGGCTTGTCCTGATGGACCACTACCTTTAACGGTAACATTGATGTCGAATTTATCTGTTAATTCCAATAACTCCAATGCTTGAAGCGCAACCATTTGGTCTGTTTTACGACCAAAGTATTCTTCAATTGATTTGTTATTGACTGTAAATTTACCAGAACCTGATTGAGCATAAACACGTGCAATTGCACTTTTGCGTCGTCCTGTTCCGTAATATTGAGCTTCTGCCATGATATTAACCTGTTAGTTGCCTAAAGTTCTAAAACTTTAGGTTGTTGAGCTTGATGACCATGTTCAGGGCCTGCATATACTTTTAACTTTCTGAACATTGCACGACCCAACGGGTTTCTTGGCAACATTCCTTTCACCGCATTATTAATGATGCGATCCGGAAAAGTTTGTCTTAATTTACCTAAACTAACACTTTTCAAGTTACCAACGTAACCTGTATGGTGGTGGTACATTTTGTCTTGTTCTTTATTACCCGTTACACCGATTTTTTCAGCGTTAATCACGATAATATAATCACCTGTATCAACGTGGGGCGTATATTCTGGCTTATGCTTACCACGAAGGCGGCGAGCAACTTCAGTTGCTAAACGTCCAAGCGTCTTGCCTTCTGCATCGATCACATACCAATCGCGCTTCACTTCAGCGGGTTTTGCGCTAAATGTTTTCATAATTCGTATCTTTTTGTAAGATTTTAAGTTAGCCGTCTATGATACTAAAATTGTCATTTTCTTTCAAGCCCATATAAACAAAATGTTATCGACGGAATGCACTTAAAAAACCGGTACTAAATTGAATTTTGCAACATATCCAAAGCCACCGCTTCCGCAATTTTAATACCATCCACTGCGGCCGATAAAATGCCACCGGCATAACCTGCGCCTTCACCGGCAGGATAAAGCCCTGTAGTATTAATACTCTGCAACGAATCTCGGTCACGCTTTAAGCGTATCGGTGATGAAGTGCGCGTTTCCACCGCTGTCAATACCGCATCCTGCATGGCAAAACCTTTAATCTTTTTATCAAACGCAGGAATCGCCTCACGAATGGCTGTTATCGCATAATCAGGCAGACAAGCACTTAAGTCGCCTAATTTAACACCCGGCTGATAAGAAGGTGCAACGCTTCCCAGTGCAGTACTCGGCCGCTTCGCTAAAAAATCGCCCACCAACTGTGCTGGCGCATCATATGTACTCCCGCCTGCCACAAAGGCATATTGCTCTAATTTTTCTTGCAAATCTAGACCGGCCAGCGGTGAACCGGGATAGTCTTGTTCAGGCGCAATACCCACCACAATGGCACTGTTTGCATTGCGCTCATTGCGTGAATATTGACTCATGCCATTGGTCACAATATGCCCTTCCGCAGACGTAGCCGCTACCACCGTACCGCCTGGACACATACAAAAACTATAAACAGAGCGACCATTTTTACAATGATGCACTAATTTATAATCCGCCGCACCTAACAACTCATGCCCTGCATAATCACCAAAACGACACCTATCTATCATTGCTTGCGGGTGCTCAATTCTAAAACCAATAGAAAAAGGCTTTGCTTCGATATAAACCCCTTGTGCAAATAACATTTTAAAGGTATCCCGCGCACTATGGCCAATTGCAAACACAACATGCCGACTCAATAAAGTTTCACCACTTGCCAGCATCACGCCTTGTATTTGCTGATCTTCGATTAAAACATCATCCACTCGTTGCTCAAAGCGCACTTCCCCACCTAAGGACTCAATAGTCGCCCGCATCTTTTCTACCATAGACACCAGCTTAAAAGTGCCAATATGCGGCTTGCTTAAATACAAAATCTCTTCGGGCGCACCAGCCTTAACAAATTCTTGCAATACCTTACGCCCATGATGCTGTGGGTCTTTAATTTGCGTATACAATTTACCGTCAGAAAAAGTACCGGCACCGCCCTCGCCAAATTGTACGTTAGACTCAACATTTAACTGACGCTTGCGCCATAAACCAAAGGTATCCACCGTTCGCTCACGTACCGCTTTGCCACGCTCTAAGATAATAGGTTTAAAGCCCATCTGTGCCAAAATAAGACCCGCAAATAAACCACAAGGCCCCATACCAATAACAATCGGGCGTTCAGATAAATTTTTAGGTGCCTGCGCAACCAATTGATAACGGTCATCAGGCTTAGGCTTTACTTGTGCATCTTGTGCAAATTGCACCAATAAATCTGCATCCTGCGTTGTAGCAACATCTAAGCTATAAATAAAAAAGATATTGTGTTTTTGCCGCGCATCATAACTGCGCTTATAAACGCGATAGTTTAATAACTGCTCGTTTTTAATAGCCAGTTTCTCACAAATGGCGGCCTGCAATTCTGGCTCAGTATGGTCTAAATGTAATTGTATATTATTAATTCGTAACATATTATTTTTTATTTCGCGCATATTCTAAAAACCGCATATCTGTTTAAGGCAACGTGAATAATCCAATATTAGAGTAATCACCAACAGAAAGCGCAATACCTGTTTATCTTCTCATATATCTCCTAGCAATACTTGAAAAATATCACATAAATACAGTTACTTACACAACTATCCATGCAATAACCGTTACCTCACCGGCAATCAATTCAGCTAGTTTTAAAAGCGTTGCAGCGGCTAATAATTGCATATCAGACGGATAACCATACTACCTGAGAGCGTACGTTTGATAATCACTTTCAACTTTTAGCACGCTTTCTTTTATTATCCAGTCAATAGAAGCATTTTGCCTCACTCGCTCGGTAAGAACAACCGCCAGTTCTCTTAATTTATCGTACTGCATTAGCTCTTGAGTACTTTTATTATCAGCAACTGCGGTATATGCGGTATAAAAGGTGTATTCAAAATCGCTTAAATCCAGCTCTGTAGTGGTCAAACAATTGAGCCGTAAATTTATGCACGAGACTTTAGATAAGAAAATAAATGCAAAGACTGGCGAAAATTTAGATACACTGCTTAATCACTCTCCTGCATTTCGAAGTATAAGCAACAAAGCATACTTTCACTTTACGCGATGCTTAACGCAAATATTTCATACCCCCTAACTTAACAAATAAAAATAAACCTTTTGCTCGATATAAAATTGTAATATTATTACATTACAATTTATAGCATCGTGCTCTTTTGCTGACCATTTTTAACCATGACATCTAAACAACTCCCTTTATTTTTATTGATTACAACAGGTGCAGCGGTCGCGAATGACGTACAAGAATTAGAGGACGTTATTATTGCCGCTCCCTCTCAGGCAAGCTTTTCTGATAATGCGTACTCAATCAATATTTTGTCAGGAGATGAACTGACGCAAAAACAAGCCGGCACCCTTGGCGAAACCCTAAAACAAGAATTAGGCATTCACAGCATGTCCTTTGGCAACAATGTCGGACAACCTATCATAAGAGGCCAAATGGGCAACCGTGTACAGGTTTTACAAAATGGACTCAGTAGCCTTGATGTATCAGGCATTAGCCCTGACCATGCCAATAGTACCGAAGCACTACTTGCCGAACGCATTGAAGTCTTACGCGGCCCTTCCGGTTTACTGTATAGTAGCGGCGCAATAGGCGGCATTATCAATGTTATCGATAATAGAATCCCTCTTGCTCTCCCCGACTCTCTGAAGACCGCACTTGAACAACGCTATCAATCCGTATCTAATCAATGGAGTAGTGTTGTAAAACATGATGGCGGACTCAATAAACTGGCTTGGCATGTCGATGGTTTTTTTCGTAGTAGCGATAATTACCATGTTCCAGGCAAGTCAAATGGCCTTGGCTATGTCGAAAATAGCGATGCACAAAGCTGGAGTGCTACCCTAGGGGCTTCTTGGGTAGATGATTGGGGTATGCTAGGCTTTTCCGTCAATCACTTAAATAACAATTACGGCATTCCGCCGGTCGATGAATTAGTGCGCATTGACTTGCAACAAACCCGCTATGATGCAAAAGCAGAATTTTATGACCCTTTTACAGGCATAGAGGCTTTAAAATTTCGCTTTAGCTATAATGATTACCGACATAATGAACTGGAAGATGGCATCACCATCGGCACTCAATTTGATAATCAAGGCATAGAAGGCCGTTTTGAGCTGGCACATAAAGCATTTAGCTTTATTGACCATGGCACAATTGGCTTGCAAGTACAAAATAAAAAGTTGCATGTCGTGGGAACAGAAGCCTATATCCCCCCTTCCGCAACACAAAACTATGCGACCTTTTTAGTCGAAAGCATCTCTACCGATAAGATAACATATGAACTAGGACTGCGTATTGAGCATCAACAAATTGATGCAGAAGGCTTTGCACGTAAACACCATACGCCAATTAATGCCTCTTTATCGGCATTATGGCAACCTAATGATGCGGTACTAATGAGCCTGGCTTTTACACATGCTCAGCGCGCGCCCAATGTACAAGAGCTCTTTGCTGACGGCATTCATTTTGCCGCCCAAAGCTATGTATTAGGCAATGAAAACCTACAACTCGAAACTTCTTATAATTTAGAACTGAGCTTCAAAACCCATTTTCATTGGCTGAGTACGGAATTAAATCTCTTTCATAATTGGAGTAATCAATACATCAACCAACAAAATACAGGCACTTGGTTTAATTTAGACAATGAGCAAATCACCAACCGTTGTCCTACCGGTACCAATTGCTTACCGGTCTATCAAGCTATGCAAGACAATGTACGCTTTTATGGCTTTGAAGCCCAAATCAATATGCCGCTATGGGAAGCGATGAATCACCAATTCGACATCAGTGTCTTCAGTGATTATGTACGTGGTAAATTTAATGCAGGTGGTAATGTGCCGCGCATGCCGCCGTTGCGTTATGGCATGCAATTAAATTATACGGCGTATGATGCCTTGACCGCCAATTTGCGCTTAACCCGTGCCGGCACACAAAAGCACACCGGTAAAAATGAAAGCACCACACCAGGCTATTTATTGTTAAACTTAAACGCTAATTATAAGGTAGACATAATGAAGACAGCCGAAACCTTATTATTTTTTAAAGCCACTAATTTATTAAATGCAACGATTCGCAATGCCAGCTCCTTTTTAAAGGACGTTGCCCCCGAACCCGGCAGAGGGGTAGAAATCGGTGTCCGCATCAGGTTCTAATATGACCCACGTCATTGACAGCAAAACAATACAACACCCTCATAACCACAAGAGCTGCTTGCAACAAGCACTACACGTAGCCGAGCAGGTTTGCCATCAAAAAGGCTTACGCCTAACCCCTATCAGGCGGCGAATTCTGGAATTAATCTGTACCAGCCATAAAGCGATTGGTGCTTATGAATTATTAGATATATTTCATGCAGAAGATGCCAAAGCCAAACCGGTCACCATTTATCGTGCGTTGGATTTTTTAATGGAAGCAGGCTTAGTCCATAAAGTCGAATCATTAAATGCTTTTATAGCTTGCTTACATGCAGAAAGCCAACATAAATCTGTTATTCTAATTTGCACGCAATGCCATAATGCCTATGAAATGGATGCCGAACCTATTTATGAACAATTATTTGCTTTAAGCAAGAGCATACAATTTACCCCGCATTATTTAACATTAGAACTGCAGGGTATATGCAGCCACTGTGCGGCATAAATAATAATGCTATATTCTTTAAACGAAAAAATGGAGGCTATCGATGTGGCATATCTAAAGTTTTTAATCGTTTATCTTTTCGGAGTATTTATCTTCAATGTGGTATCTATCTTTTATTTGGATAGAGCAAATAATTTAATAAATAATCAAATTGAACTTTGGATTACATTAATAGCACCTGCGTTTGTTGCATTAGCTTTAACGTATAAAAACCCAAAAATTAGCCGTAAACAAATAATCTGGTCATTACTTTTTTTATTCATAGCTTGTCCTGTGATATTTTTTATTCATGTGGCGTTGAATCTTTAAATATTTATTTGACTCAACACAACAGTCGCATGCACTCTAACAAGCCACATCAGTTATGAAAGGCTTAAGCACAATAGACCGTCACTCTATAATAAAGCCCCGGCCTGCAATGCTTAACTATTAATCCAACCGTATTTATATTATTTTTCTAAATGCACAGTTGCAGGGTAACCCACATTAGTAGTCGCTTTAATCAGCGTTTCTATATTAGTTTTTTGGGGGTCAAACATCACATTTGCCGTTTTACTCTCAAAATCCACTTTAGCACTGCGCACACCTGCAACGCCCTGCAAAGCCTTTCTAATAGTAAAGGGGCACATGGCACAGCTCATATTTTGTATATCCAGCAAAACTGACTGAATATTATGCTGTGTGGGTGCGGCCGGTTTCGCTTGCAGTATTTGCGCAGACACTAACCCCATCATTAAACTCAATACGACCGGCAGACTTTTCATCTTTTTCATTTTTATCACCATTACATAAAATAGGGCGCAAACCATGGAAAACTGAGCAATAATAAAATAGCGGTAGATACAATCCAAAAAATAATTTTTTGATTACGTTGCACTGTCGTTGCAGCACAAATATCCCCCGCTTGACAGTCGTCTTCGGATAAATAGAGTTTCATAAACCCAAGCCAGATAAAAAGCAGAGTCAAAGCAAAAAAGAAAGGCCTTACCGCTGTCATGGACGTTAAAGTACTCATCCATGCCCCACCAATGCCTAGAGATAAAAGAAGTAAAGGGCCAACGCAACAAGCAGAAGCACCTATCGCAGCCAATATTGCAGCCATATTCAACCAAGCGACACCTTGATTAGTTGTTGGTGGTTTCTGTGCCATCATACTCTCCAAAAGTTAACCTTATGCATTAATCAATATTGGGAGAGTTTAAATCCTGTTCTATAGAACAGGGTCAAGGGAAAATATTTATTTTTTTAAGCTATCAGAAGAAGGCTTTTGCAAACCGGAAAAGACATCAATAAGGGAGCAATGCTCAGTTGACCGGTTTTGCCGGCAACCTTTAATTAAGCCATCAAGCACATTACGCAGTGCCGTTAAATCTTTTAATTGTGCATCAATTTGCCTACGTTTCTGTTCGGCCATTTTTTGTACATCTTTGCAATGCTGTCCATCTAATGCTAATAATTCTGCAATTTCCTTTAAGGTAAAGCCCGATTGCTGAGCGCGTTTAATAAAATGCAGCCTAGCAATTGCCTCTAATGGATATTGGCGGTAACCTGTCGTTGGTTTATCAGGCTCAAGCAATAAGCCTATTCGCTGATAATAACGTATTGTTTCAATAGTGACATTGGCTTTTTTAGCTAATTTCCCAATAGTAAGATTCATTTATTTTCACTCATTGCAATCCATCTAAATTCAGTGAACTACTCGCTTTTCCCCTTAATTAACGCTTCAGGATAGCGTTCTAAATAATCCGCCAATAAACGTAAAGACTTTGCCGCACGGCGTAATTCAAGCAATGTACTATTTAAATTTTGCTGTAATGGCGTCTCCGGATTAAAGGCGGCACCAATATCACCAGCACTCTGTTGCAATTGCGCCAACATTTGACGACTGCTCGCCAACGTCACATGCGCATCTGCCAATAAAGGTGCAACGCCTTTATCTAATTTTGCCATCGCAGCACTTGAATGCTTTAAAGTGCTTTCTGCATGCGCGGCAATACCTTCCGAATGCCGGTTAACAACACGCATAATACCGTTTACTTCTACTAATGTAGTGGCTAAAAGGTGTATGACTTGCTGCATATCATCAGAGCCTGTTAATTGTTTAACATTTTTAACGGTGACTAATAATTCCGCAAATAATTCCTGGAAAGGGATATTTTGAATTTCACGAATAGCATCGCTAATATTATTTTGAACTTTTTGGCTATTAGAAGAAATCGCCGGCAACTCCGCAAAATCTTGATTCAAATGCATTAGGCTCACCGGCGAATCAGGACGCAATAAAGACTCTATATAAAGCTTACCCGTGACCAAACTGGTATATTGCAACTGCAAACGCAAACCATCTTCGATTAACTGCTCCATTAAGGCTTGTTGCGTATTTTTCTTCTTATGCCGCAATAACTGCCAACATTTTTCATGGTCAATTTCAATAAAAACAGGGGTTAAAATACGATTATTCTCAGGATGTAGTTGCACTTGAATATCAGTGACCTTACCAATCGGTACGCCCTGCATTTTAACCAGCGAACCAACAGATAAGCCATTTACCGATTCATCGAAATAAACCACAAACTCTGATTTTTCACTGAAAAATTGACCACTGCTTAAAAGAGAAATACCAAATACAGCGATAATAATAGCCCCTAGTACAAATGCACCAATAATCGTTGGGTTCGCGCGTTTACTCATCTAATTCACTTCTCATCATTGCTACTCAACAGGCGTTACGCTTATTATTGCACAAAGCTCATCCCTTAAAATAGACAAATCAGCTTTGACCACGACTTAAAAACTGTTGCACAACAGGGTGCGGACAGTCATGCAACAAATCATTCGGTGCGCCTTGTGCAATCAAGGTTTTACTAAGTGAATCCAAAAAAATCGCATCCGTTCCAATGGCAAACAAACTGGGTAAATCATGCGTGACCACCACAATCGTCGTACCTAAACTCGCTTGAATACTGATAATCAAATCATCTAATAATTTAGCACTCACAGGGTCTAAGCCGGCAGACGGCTCATCAAAAAACAAAATATCCGGATCCAATGATAAAGCGCGTGCCAAGCCTGCTCTTTTTTTCATGCCACCACTAATTTCGGCAGGATAATATTCCTCAAACCCCACCAACCCCACCAGTGCCAATTTCAAATAAGCCAGACCTTTAATTTCATCGGCACTTAAATCCGTATACTCTTCTAAGGGCAAGGCAATATTTTCAGCCAATGTCAAAGAACTCCATAACGCGCCACTTTGATACATCACACCATTTGCACGCATAATCGCATTGCGCTTTTTAGCGGAAACTTGCCATAAATTTTGCTGTTGATAATAAATATCGCCGGCAAGAGGCTTTTTTAAGCCTAATAAATGGCGCAACAACGTACTTTTGCCACAACCATTACCGCCCATTACAATAAAAATATCCCCTTTATGAATTTTAAAATTAAGATTCTGCTGGATAATAAAATCATCATAAGCCATGGTCAAACCACTGACTTCAATATGCACCTCTGTCATGCTTACACGCCCACCAGTTGATAAATGACCGTCAAAATCGCATCTGCCACGACAATACTCACAATACCGGCCACCACAGCAGATGTCGCAGCATCGCCAACAGAAGACGAACTGCGACCACATTGCATGCCCTGCATACAGCCCGACACTGCAACCAATACGCCAAAAACACTACTTTTAAATAGCCCCGCCCAGAGGTCATGCAACGCCAAAGCACTTTGAGTTTGTACCACATACTCCATAAAAGAAATATCCAGCATAGTAACGGCCACCAACAAACCACCGATAATGCCAATAAAATCAGCATATAAACATAATAGCGGCAACATCAACACCAAAGCCAATAAACGCGGCAACACCAAAAAATCCAGCGCAGAAATGCCTAAGGTCTTTAACGCATCAATTTCTTCATTCACTTGCATAGAGCCTAATTGAGAAGCAAACGCCGCCCCTGTGCGCCCCGCCATAATGATAGCGGTCATCATCGCCCCCATTTCGCGCACCATGCCTAAGCCAACCAAGTTCGCTACATAAATTTGTGCGCCAAATATTTTTAATTGCACCGCACCCACAAATGCCAGAATCAAACCCACCAACAGGCTGATTAAAGTCACAATAGGTAATGCTCTAGGCCCACAGTCCTGCATTACCAACCATAAATCACGCTGCCGAAAACATGCTTTGCCGCGTAATAACCGCATAATACTCAAACAAATATTGCCCACAAAAGTCGCAACACTTTTTGTCTGACGTATCACGCTTAAGCTATGTTCGCCTAAACGTGCAAGCCATGAAATAGACACCGGCGTTTTTTGTCCGCTTTCACGCACCGGAAAAGCAGAAGCCTGTTTAAGCAAGCCTTGAGCCGCAACCGGCATCGCGGTCATATCTAGGTCAATATTTTGCGCCGTACAATACGTCTCTAAATCATATAAAAACAACACTAAGCGGCTATCCCACCTGCCCAAACCCACTCCTTGCAACGACAACTTTCGGCATGACTGTGCCTGCAATTGTCGTTGCAAAACAGCAAACATGGGCACACGATTACCAATCACCCAGTCACCGCCAATAATGGCTGTGCCCACATGCTGCTCAGCAATAGACAGTTTTAAGACGCATTTTTTCAAAAGAGACAACCTATATTATAGAGTCAAACCCTTGCTTTATAAGTATAAAAATACCTCTATAAAAGCGAGGGAAAGTTTATTATGATTTATGACCGGTGCGACCTAAATTCTAAGCTAAAGTATCAACTTTTGTATTATCTTTCTGTAAATCCTTGTTGCACGCTCCCTCTTACCGGACGCGATAAAAAGGTTTTAGCTAAAAGACTTAACGAAAAAGCCTCCTCTCGATTCCAAGGCAATAGTGACACCATACGCGCCATAGCACAATAAGCAAAGATGACCTGCGCCCAAGTACCAATACAGGGAATCCAATATAGCCACTGCATTGGTTCCGGCAATGCAAGCAATAAGAGCATAAGATACCAAAAACGTACTTGTACAGGAAAGGCCGTTATATTTCCTGCCCGAACACTAAAATGAATAAGTTGAAAAATGGTCAAAGCGATTGCCCATATAAACCCCCAACCATTTTCCAACACACCAGTCGTTAGCAGTATGGCTGTTAGCAACCAGTACCACCAAGCAATATTTTTGTATTCAAGCATCAACATATTCACTTACCTTTCTTTAACAAAAACTGACCAGTCATCTTATATTGGTCGTTTAAAAAAACGATACAGCGGTATCACTGTATCGCTCTGCTTTATGATAGCTTTACGTTTCCTTAACGATAAAATAATCGCCTAATAAAGTTTCACAAAATTCTTCCAAGGGTTGTACCGATTGCTCAATTTTCATGCGTAATAACGCGCCCTGCCAATTATTAACCAATAAATTGGCCATCATTTCAGCACTTCTATCCTGGCGTACCGTGCCTTGTGTCTGTGCTTGCAATAAGGCTTTATATTGCAATAATCGGTAGCGTTCAACCGCCGATTTCAGTGCCTGATTACACAGTTCACTGGTATCACCGACTTCTCCCATCATGTTGCCCAGTAAACAGCCGCCTTTATAGCCATTTTTTGCAACAGCAACTATTAGCTCGGCATAGTAATTTTTTAAAGCTGCTAAGGCATCCTCAGGCGAGCGTTCAATATGTTGTTTTAATAGCTGAATAAACGGCTCGATATAGTGGCTAATCGCTTCGGCGGCAAAGGCCTCTTTGCTATCGAAATAACTGTAAAAAGAGCCTTTAGGGACATTGACTGCTTTGGCAATTTCATTGACACCGGTTGCATGGTAGCCTTGTGTCATTAACAAATGTACGCCTTGGTCAAGTAAATTATTACGTTTGGTCAGTTTATTGGTCATCATTGGGATTAAAATATACGACTGGTCATATATTATGTCAAGATTTTATTTTAGGCAAGCAAGTTGCGCTGTTTTGAATATCCCTAAAGTATATACTGATATAAGCCGTCTGCCCATTAGTAATAAATAGACAAACAATTAAAATTGCACATCTTGATAGCCTCACTTGTATAGAAATAAGGCCTCGTTCGCTACAATGCTAATAAATAAATGCTAAAATATCCTCTACCGCATTAATAAGCTCATCTTCGCTAAAAGGCTTGGTTAAATATTTATCAACACCTGCTTTTTGCGCGCGCTCTCGATGCTTTGCCGTTGTGCGTGAACTAATCATAATAATAGGCAGAGCAGCGAGGTCATCTCGGTGGCGAATATGCGCCGTCAATTCGATACCATCCATACGCGGCATTTCCATATCGACCAACATAATATCCGGCATTTGTTCTTCAATTTTTTCCAAACCATCTAAGCCATCAATAGCGGTCTCAACGTCAAAACCATTATCCTGCATAAATCGCGCCGTTGCCTTGCGCGCACTCAAGGAGTCATCAATAACCAGCACTTTAGGCAAAGCCCGTACCGGCTCGATTGGCACACTATCACTGCTGTCAAAATGATATTCATGTTTTATAGAAAGTAATTCATAAATATCCAATACCGCTGCTAAATCGCCATTCCCTAAAATAGCCGCCCCTAAAACACCCGGTATATTGGCGACATAATCACCAAATGATTTAATAATTAAATCTTGCGCACCTATAATGGCATCGACAAACACCACATTTTGCGTGCCTGTTCGATCGGCAACTAAAATGGCAGGCTTTCTAATCGACTCAAGCTCTATCTCAGCAGAAGCACCTAAACCTAATAAGACACTTAAATGCTCAATGGCATAATTTTGATCTGCATAATGATAATAAAATTGTCCGTCTTGTTTTACGATATGGGTGTCACTTGAGGCAAGCATTTGTTGTACCCCTTGTTCAGCAACCGCATAAATAGTGGTACCTACTCTGACAAGGACGGCTTGGGTTGCAGCTAACAATAATGGCAATGTTATATTGACCTGCATACCTAATTGCTCTGTAGAATGAATCTCCATAAAGCCATTCATTTCCAACACTTGACTATGAATCGCATCCATTCCTATGCCGCGCCCCGAGACTTGCGTACTGGTTTGGCGCGTACTAAAGCCCGGTATTAGAATTATCCGGCTAAGATCATTAGCCGTCATTTTCGCGCTATCTTGCACACTGATAAGACCTTTATCGATCGCCGTTTGCAAGATTTTTTCTCTGTTTAATCCTTGGCCATCATCACTGCATATCACGCTGATAAAGTTGCCTTGCTTCGTAAAGGTAAGCGTTATTTGCCCCTGCGCCGGCTTATCCGCAGCCCGCCTCACCTCCGGCGATTCAATACCATGGTCAACTGCATTTCTTAATAAATGCATTAAGGGGTCCATGAGCTTATTTAAGGTCTCACTATCAATCAGAGTTTGCTGGCCAATAATCCTTAGCGCAACCTCTTTTTCTGTTATTTTGGCAGTCTGCCGTACAATGCGTTGACAACGAGAGGCTATTTTTTCGGCAGGCAATAAACGAATTTGGCGCACAATATCCAAATTTTCTTTTTGCATGACATCTTGCGCTAACAACATTGTTTTTAAGTTGTTTAACTGCTGATTCATACCGACATTCATTTCACGTATATCGGCTGCAATCTCAGCAACTCGGTTTACGCAACTATGCAATTCATTATATTGATCCAGCTCTAATGCATCGAACTTAGCCGTTTTTTGCTGTGTCGCACCATTTTTAATATGCACCAAATGGTCTAACTCAG
>JALSIU010000095.1 GCA_026989715.1 Methylomonas sp. | reverse complement strand
CGACTACTGGAAAAATAATGCACCCTTTATTTCTATTATTAAGTGCCGGTTGCGCTTTGCTTGCCGTCGCCATGGGCGCGTTTGGCGCACATGGCTTAAAAACCATACTCTCCCCTGAGATGCTCGACGTTTATAAAACCGCCGTCACCTATCAAATGTGGCATGCTTTAGGACTTAGCATCATTGCCCTATTAAGTGCGCAAAACCCAGCCGCCAAACAATTAATTTATGCCGGCTGGCTCATGTTTGCAGGGATTATTTTATTCTCAGGTAGCTTATACCTACTCAGCCTGTTAAGTTTACCATGGCTAGGCATGATAACCCCTTTAGGAGGGCTTTGTTTTCTCGCCGCATGGTTATTGGTCATTATTTTTGCCTATCAAACTTACCGAGCCGAATAAAAATAGATAAGTACCACGACTTTCATCACCGTTGTACATAAAAATAATCATATTTGATTTTCAGCCCTTATCTTTGCAACAATAACTGTTGCATAAGTCTTAAGCAACAGGCTTTATTGGCTGATATCATTCCAACCCAAAGCAGATAGTGAATATAATGAGTGACAAAAAAATACCCGAAGCAACCCCGCAAACCATTTATCTCAAAGACTACCGGGTTCCTGAGTATTTAATCCCCACTATTGATTTAAATTTCATTCTTGAAGCGGAACTGACTCGGGTCGTTGCCCGACTCACCATCACGCACAACCCAGAAAACCAAAATAAACATGCACCTTTAGTCTTGCTAGGAGAAGATTTAACCCTCATCAGCATCACACTAGATGGCACTAAGCTCAATGAACACCAATATCGACTCAACGACGAAGCACTCACCATCAAACATGTCCCACAAGATAAAACCTTTACCCTAGAGATAGAAAACACTATCAACCCTAAAGCAAATAGCGCACTAGAAGGACTCTATGTCTCTAATGAGATGCTCTGCACACAATGTGAAGCACAAGGCTTTAGAAAAATCACCTACTTTCTGGATAGACCGGACGTAATGAGCCGCTTTACAACCACGCTGGTTGCCGATAAAACCCTCTATCCCGTTTTACTTGCCAATGGCAATAAAATAGAGCATGGCGAATTAACCCATAATCGCCACTGGGTCACATGGGAAGACCCCTTCAAAAAACCGTGCTACTTATTTGCACTCGTTGCAGGGCAACTCGAATGCATAGAAGATGAATTTACCACCTTCAGCGGCCGTAAAATTAGCCTGCAAATTTATGTGGAAGCACATGATGTTGATAAATGCGCTCATGCCATGCAATCACTGAAAAACGCCATGCGCTGGGACGAAGAAACCTACGGCCGAGAATATGACTTAGACTTATACATGATTGTTGCTGTCGGACACTTCAATATGGGAGCTATGGAAAATAAAGGACTAAATATCTTTAATACCAAATTTGTCTTAGCACGCCCCGACACAGCAACCGATACAGACTATGAACAAATTGAAGGTGTCATCGGGCATGAATATTTCCATAACTGGACCGGCAACCGCATTACCTGCCGCGATTGGTTTCAACTCAGCTTAAAAGAAGGTTTCACCGTCTTCCGAGACCAAGAATTTACTGCCGACCAAACCTCTAAAGCCGTCAAACGCATTGATGATGTCAATATGTTACGCACACGTCAATTTGCCGAAGATGCAGGGCCTTTAGCACACCCCATTCGCCCGGAAGCATATATCGAAATTAATAATTTTTATACTCTAACTGTTTATGAAAAAGGCGCAGAAGTCGTCCGCATGTTGCAAACACTATTAGGCGCAGATAATTTTACCCAAGGCGCAGACTTATATTTTCAACGCCATGATGGCCAAGCAGTCACCTGCGAACATTTTGTACAGGCAATGGAAGATGCAAGCCATAAAGACTTAAGCCAATTTAGACGTTGGTATGCACAAGCCGGCACCCCTGCCGTCACTGTCACCCAACAATATGATGCCGCCAAGCAATGCCTTACCTTAACCTTAGCACAAAGCATTAACAGCCAAAGCGACCCTGCCATCTTACATATTCCAATCAAAGTCGCACTCTTTGACCATGACGGCCAACAACTCAGCCCACAGATACAAGATACCGCCAGCATTAAGAACGAAGTTATCCTAGAGCTCACCGAGCAAACACAAAGCTTCTTGTTTGAAAATATCAGCAGCCCGCCTATTGTGTCAATATTGCGCGGGTTTTCTGCGCCCGTCAAATTAGTCATGCCTCGCCCACTCACTGAACTTGCATTTTTGCTACGCCATGATACAGACAGCTTTAATCGCTGGGAAGCAGGGCAACAACTAGCCGCCAAGGTCATCTTTGAACTCATTACCGACCGCAAACAAGGCCGTGAGCTTGCCGTTCCTAATATTCTTATCGAAGCCTTTAAAACCAACCTAGAACAAAGCTGGACAGACTTATCTTATCTGGCCTGCCTGCTAACTCTCCCCACAGAAAACTACTTAGCTGAACAAATGACGGTCGTCGATGTGGAAGCCATTCATCACACCAGAAAGTTTGTGCAACTGAACTTGGCAAAACAATTAGCGACACAATTCCAAACGCTTTACCACGCGAATCATCAAAATGAAATGGGCGAACTAACGGCAACCGCCATTAGCAAACGTAAAATCAAAAATCTATGCCTAAATTATTTAAGTCAATTGGAAACCGAAAGCAGTTACCAACTGGCCAATACACAATTTGCCGAAGCCAAAACGATGACCGATCAAATGGCCGCACTCGCCAATATCGTCAACAGTCGCAACCCTCAAAAAGCGCAAATCTTAGAGCAATTTTATCAACAATGGCAGTCAGAAGCCTTAGTCATAGATAAATGGTTCAGCATACAAGCGAGCAGCTCAGCAGAAAATACTTTTGCGGTCGTGCAATCATTATTGCAACACAGTGCTTTTGATTTAAAAAATCCCAACCGCGTGCGTGCCTTAATCGGTGCTTTTAGCCAAGCCAACCCCTTGCATTTTCATGCAGGTAATGGTGAAGGCTATCAATTTTTAGCCGATCAAGTCATCGCCTTAAATAAACTCAACCCTCAAGTTGCCTCACGCATGGTTGGCGCACTAACACAATGGCGTAAATTTGATGCGCAACGCCAATCCCTGATGCAACAACAGCTCAAACGTATCATTAACACTGACAATATCTCCAAAGATGTCTATGAGGTTGCCAGCAAAAGCTTAGGCTGAGAACTCAACCCGAAAAGATGCACATCCAAATATTAAAAAGGCCAAACTTGCGGAATAATCCATAATGCAACGCCGCCCACTAAAAAACTAAGCGGCAAGCCCAATTTTAAATAATCGCCAAAACGATACCCCCCTGGCCCAAAGACCATTAAATTGGTTTGGTAGCCAACGGGGGTTATAAAACTGGTAGAGGCTGCAATCATCACGGCAACGGCAAACGGTGCCGCATTCACCCCCAAACCGAGCGCACTGCTCATTGCAATCGGGAACATCACAATCGCGGCCGCATTATTGGTAATCGTCTCCGTTAATAAAACCGTTGTGATATAAACCAATATCAACATCAACCAAGGGTCGCCATGCGCCAAGTGCAATGCCTGCTCTGCAATCAATTCAGCCAGTCCCACCTTTTGCACCGCCGCCCCCAAACCAAATGCACAAGCAATCACCATCAACACTTTATAATCAATACTATTACGTGCATCTTCTACATTTAAGCAACCCGTCACCAACATCGCCCCCGCCGCCAGTACTGCCGCCGGCAAAATAGCCATGCTTTCGGTAACAATCAAAATCACCATAAGCAGCATAATACTTAAAGCCCAAGGCGCGCGCTCATGCCGCACAGGAGCTGAATGCGTCAGCCGGCTAATCAGCAAAAAATCGCGGCTATTGCGAAATTTAAACAAAAAACCTTTTTGTGCCTCCAGCAATAACGTATCACCGGGCTGAAGTTGAATATCCCCCAGCCGCCCCTCTAAACGCTGACCATTACGCGCAATCGATAAAATGACCGCATTATAACGATGCCTAAACCGAGCGGTACGAATATCGAGGCCACTGACAGGGCTTTCTGCCGAAATAACCGCCTCAAACAAACGCCGCTCATGCTCACGCCCTCCTAACTTAAACACTTGCTCCGATGCTAATACCAACCCACGAATACGACGCAACTCCACCACTGACTCAACCGCACCTGCAAAAACCAAGCGATCATGCATCTGAGCAAGTGTTTAAGTTA
>JALSIU010000094.1 GCA_026989715.1 Methylomonas sp. | reverse complement strand
GTCTTGACCTTAATGGGCATGGGTTTATTGCAACCTCTAGTTAAGCGTCTACAAGATAGTATGTTAAAAGCAGAGTCAGAAAAAAACTTTGCGGATAATGTTATCAACACGGCGCAAGCATTTATCATCGGCCTTGATACCTCAGGTAACATCACCCTCTTCAATGAATACGCCGAAGAAAATACGGGCTGGTCCAGTGAAGAAGTCTTAGGACAAAATTTCTTTGAAGTGCTTATTCCTGCCAATGAACAGGCATCACTTCTTGCCATATTTTCCGACATGGCAAGTGGCACAGTAGAATATGCGGAAGAAATTGAAACCTCCGTACAAATTAGTACCGGTGAAATTATCTATGTTATCTGGCATACCACCACTATTTTAGATATTAAGACCAAAAAACCGGTCATGATTCTTGCAACCGGAACCGACATTACCGAGCGTAAACAAGCTGCTGAAAACTTAGAACGCGTGCATGCGGAAATGGAAGTCATTACCACCCGTCTACAAGGTGAAGTAAACTTAGCGGCAACCTTACAACGCTCTATTTTGCCCGATTCTCAAATTGAACTACCCGGCATACAAGGCTTTGCCAACCTGCTAACCTCCAGTGAAGTAGGGGGGGATTACTACGATTACTATAAAGTTGCCGGGCATTTAAGCGTTATCTTAATTGGTGATGTCAGTGGTCATGGTGTAGCTGCCGGCACCATGGTGAGTGCGGCAAAAGCCGGGGTTTATCCACTGATTCACGAAGGCATTACCAACCCGGCAGAAATTTTAAACCTCTTGAACGAAACCATGTTAATGACAGCGCAACAATCGCTGTTAATGACCATGAACTGTTTAACGCTTGATGCGCACACAGGAAAATTACAATTTGCCAATGCAGGGCATGTACTCCCTTACCTATGGCGACAACAAGAACAACATTGGGAAATGTTGGAGGCATCGGGTTTACCTTTAGGTAAAAATATTGAATCCAACTATGCCGAGTCTGCAGTAGAAATCGAAATGGAAGTAGGCGATAGATTGTTCTTATTCACTGATGGCTTAGTTGAAGAAGAATCACCTACCGGAGAAGCCTTTGGTTATGACCGCTTAGAAGATATTTTAAGCCAATGTGGTGAACTCGATGCAGAAACCATTAAAGCCTATTTAATGGAAGCATTGGCCATTCATTGTGAAACGGAAAACTTTGATGATGATGTGAGTATTATGGTGCTGACCCATAGTGACCGTATGGCACAAGAAGCAGGTGACACCACAGATGACATCAGCGATATTATCCGTATTACCGAAAGTTTCTACCGTCAAGGTGACCACCCTATTCCGCGTATCTCCAGAGAATATGTTGTCTTTATTGCCGAACAACAATTTGCCGATTTACTCGGCCGCTTAAGCAAAGATGGTATTTGTCGCATTCTTCCTAAACATAGTGAGTTTTGTAATCAAATTGGCTGGAATCACTTATTAAGTCAACATCACGAAACGCCGGATGACGATTTATTCGTCTTAATGCCTCACCTACCACAGCACAGGCAATTTCAATTAACCCATACCGAAGATAAGCTCTATATCATGGAAGAAATTGTGTCATGGATTTCCGATCAAGGCTTTGTCCCGCAAGAACACATTGATGCACTGGTCGTTATTCTCGATGAAATGACCGAAAACAGCCTCTATGCTGCACCAAGGGATGGTAAAGGGGTTGCTTACTATGCCAAAGGAGAATCACGCGAATTATCTGAACATGAAGAAGTGCGTATTGATATTGCCCTCAGTGAAGATCGCTTAGGGCTTATGATTACGGATAACTGGGGAACGCTACCCTCCTCGGTATTTTTACAAAAAATGGCACATGCCATGGATGAAGGGGTTGAAGCAGGTGTAGGGGGTGCAGGTTTATATATGATGTGGCGTTTATCACATTATTTCCAAATTCGCGTCCATCCTCAGCATAGAACCCAAGTAACCACTCTATGGGATCTAAAAACACCAATAGATATGGATATTAACTCCGGTTTCCAATTTATCCATCACAGTCAATATGAGCCTCTAGCTCACAACAGAGAGAGGGTTTAAGCTATGGCCATTTCAGATTCTCTTAGCATCACAAAAATTTCCGACACTAATAACACGATTACTTTTGATTGCGCAGGCTCCATTGATGTCAATGCCAAAATTCCCTTAGAGTCGCTCAATACCGTACCGGCAAAAGCACATGTTATTTTAGAATTTAAAAAAATAGAGCGCGTCAACTCGATGGGCCTATCCTTATTGCTCAAAATTTTTGAAGAATGGGAAAAAAATCAGGTTACGGTAGAAGTCAAAGACCTTAATCGCATGGTCAATATGCTATTTAAAATTACCGGCTTAGGCCGTTTTGTCTCAGGTAATGCCGCAGCTAAAAAAGGCGATAAAAATGGCATTAACCCACAAGCTCCTATTCACGCCAATGTTAAAAAAAGAGTCGCAGGCACACCTGAAAAATTAGCTACAAAAAAGAAATTAAATTTTGTGGCCAGTTTACAAACAGGACAACAACTAACCGGCTGGTATTTATTTAATACCTATTTACAAAGGCGCATGCAAAAAGCAATCCACTTCGACCAAGCGCAAGATATGCTTAACGAAGCCAATATTGATATTTTATTTGCCAAACCCTTTGAAGCCTGTTCAATGATTAAACGCCGAGGCTTTGTCCCCATTATGCGCCCCATTGCAGAAGCCGACGAAGTCGTTATTTTGACACGTGCAGATGATGAACGCACCTTAACAGATTTTAAAGCGGCTAATGTTGTCACCGCCTCCGAAAATAGTTTTGTGTATATTTTAGGGCGTTTCTTATGCGATGAAAATGAGCTAGATTCATCTCTATTTAACTTCACATTCTCAGGCAATGAAATTAAATCACTACAAATGCTGATTAGAAAAAAAGCAGATTTGCTCTTTATGTTAAAGAAAACTTACGAAGGCCTGTCTTCTTTTAGTAAAAAAAATGTCCGAAAGCTAGATGAAAGTAACACCGATTTTGCCTTCCACTTATTTTCTATCGCACCCAACTTAGAAGAAGAAGGAAAAGCCCTGCATACTATCCTTGCAGAAATGGCTGACGATGAAAAAGGCAAAAGAATTTTAGAAGATATAGAATTTCAGGGCTGGTGTCCTGTTGAGGAAGGTGAGCTAAAAATGCTGACCATGGTTTTTGACCGCTATGTTACCGAAAATTAACCCAGCCAACTATTAAATCAGGTCGTTACGATAGCCTTACTAGAAAGCTTTCCAGTCCTCTAGTAAGGCTCACTGACCTACAAAAACCTCGGTAAACGAAGGATTTTTCACGTACACTACTAATTTATCGCGGATAGTGGAATAAGCATAAAAAATATAGCCCCGCCCTGCGGTGCATTTTCAGCCCATATTTTACCTTGATGAGCCTCAACGATTTCTTTGCTGATTGCTAAACCTAGCCCCGTGCCCCCTGAATTTGATTTGGTTTTACTGCTTTGTATAAATTTATCAAACACTTGATCTAGCTCTTGCTCTGGAATACCAGAGCCTTCATCTCTCAAACTAAATGTAAAGGCAGCTTGATTGCGCCATTGTGATGCAATAACACTGAAATACAGCGTCCTATTAACATCAGAAAATTTAATGGCATTAGACAGTATATTAGTAATCACTTGAGTGATACGCGCAGCATCCACATTAGCATGTAAAGCATCATCCGATTCTTGCCAGCATATGGTTAATTGCTTATCCTTCAAACGCACTTCCTGCTCAGCAATACAATGGCTAACAAGTTGATAGATATTGCAAGAGGTTTTTTCAATCAGCATTTTACCTGCTTCCAGCTTAGATAAATCCAGCAAATCATTCAACAAAACCAATAAGCGTTCAGCACTGGTGTTGATACGGTCAAAATACTTTGCCAATTTTTCTACTGAGGCGGTCTCTACATTTTTAATGCCAAAACGAGCAAAACTGATAATGCCATGCATGGGGGTGCGCAGTTCATGGCTCATATTGGCCAGAAATTCAGATTTTGCCAAATTGGCGCGCTCAGCAGTCTCAATGGCTTGTTCTAGCGCAAAGGTTTGCTGTTTTACTTCTTGCTGTAATTTATCATTAAACTGCCGCAACAATTTTTCAGCCTGTTTTTGCTCTGTTATATCGGAAAACAAAGCAATACGCCGATAAACCTCAGTATCATTATCAAAAATGGTATTAATATTCA
>JALSIU010000093.1 GCA_026989715.1 Methylomonas sp. | reverse complement strand
ACTGCTCATCTTGTAATAAGGTATTTAAAAAATCCATTAAAATATCTTTATTGGACTCATCACCAAATAACTTTTTAAAACCAAAGTCGGTAAAAGGGTTAAGGTATTTCATAAGGCATGGATAAGTAAAAACTTTCTAAAAGGTATCGCGCATATTAGCACGAAGCGGGGAGGTCGGAATAGCTTATCAAGCGTAGCGTAGATAAGGTTTTCCGATTTTTGCCTCGTTATCCGCTATTTTCCGTACCAAGCATTATGTAATATGAACAAATCAACTTATACTATTTAAGATACCCTTGGAATCGGTGCAATGAATCAGCAACTACTCGCGTTTGAGCGGCAATTACAGTCTTCGATATTGGTACAAATTAAAGAGCCTTTTATACAGGAGCAAGGCATTGAACTTTGGCTAAAGCGCGATGATTTATTGCATCCTATTATGTCAGGGAATAAGTGGCGTAAGCTTAAATACATTTTAGAACATGCTTTGTCATTAAAGGCACAGACTATTGTTTCTATGGGCGGGGCATATTCTAATCATTTGCATGCCTTGGCTTATGTGGGTAAAGCCTTACAGATTGCAACAAAGGCTAAAATTCGGGGTGAGCAGCCAGCACTATTAAACCCAAGTTTGCAAGATATGAGCGATTGGGGGATGCAATTAGAGTTTGTCGCGCGTACTGATTACCGTGAACTCAGAAATTATCAGCGTTATGATGCCTTGCCTGAGTTGCAAGTAGGTGAATATTGGTTGCCTGAAGGAGGCGCGTTGCCGCTTGCTTTAAGAGGTGTTGCTGAATTAGTTGGCGAATTGGATGTCGATTACGATATGATTTGCGTGCCTTGTGGAACGGCGACCACTTTGGCGGGGATTATAAGTGCTTTACCAGAAAATAAACAAGCACTCGGGTTTGCCGCTTTAAAAGGCGCGGGTTTTTTATATGATGATGTACGGCAGATGTTAAAAAATACGTTGCATCATAATAAGGATTGGTCTATTCAGTTAGACTACCATTTTGGCGGCTTTGCGAAAATAAAGCCTGATTTATGTGCTTTTATACAACAATTTTCAAAAACGCAGGGCATTGCGTTAGAGCCGGTTTATACCGGAAAAATGCTATATGGTTTGTATGATTTAATTCGGCAAGGTTATTTTACGGCAGGGCAACGGATTATTGCCGTGCATACGGGGGGATTACAGGGAAATAGGGGTTTTGCATGATGGCCTGTTTTATTGAGTTCGCATGTTTGTGTGAATGATCTATTTATTGAGGGAGACAAAAATGACAGATACTTCGGATAAGGTGGACGACGCTACGGCAATAGATTTAGCAGACCCGCGTTATTATTTTAATCGTGAGCTAAGTCTTTTGGAGTTTAATGACCGCGTTTTGGCGCAAGCAAAGGATGAAAATATACCGCTCCTAGAGCGTTTGAATTATTTATGTATTTCGTGCTCTAACCTAGATGAGTTTTATGAGGTGAGAGTGGCCAGTGTGATTCAAATGGCAGAAATGGATCCGCACGTGACGGCAAGTGATGGTCTTAATGCACAACAGCAGTTAGATGTGATTGCGGTCAAAGCACATCAATTAGTGGCGGAGCAATACCGCGTATTACATGAGCTGATGATTCCGCAATTAGCGGCGCAAGAAATACGCTTTATTCGCCGTGCGGATTGGAGTGACTTACAACGTCAGTGGCTACAAAAATTTTTCCATGAAGAATTATTGCCTATTTTAACGCCGGTCGGTTTAGACTCGGCGCATCCCTTTCCGCGTATTTTAAATAAAAGTTTAAATTTTATTATTTCTTTAACGGGTAAAGATGCTTTTGGGCGGAATAGTGGTCGAGCCATTTTGCAAGCACCGCGCTCTTTGCCTCGGATTATTTCCCTACCATCTATAGAAACGGATAGTGGTGAGCATGATTTTGTATTCTTGTCCTCTATTATTCATGCTTTTGTGGATGAGTTATTTAATGGCATGACCGTTAAATGTTGTCATCAATTTCGTGTTACTCGCAATAGTGATTTATACGTTGATGATGATGCGATTGACGATTTGCTCAATGCCGTTGAAGGTGAATTGACCATGCGTAACTATGGTGATGAAGTACGTTTGGAAATTGATGCCAATTGTAGTGAAGAAACGGTGCGTTTTTTGGCGGCTCGCTTTGGTATCACCAACGATCAGGTGTTTTTGGTGAATGGGCCGGTTAATTTGAGCCGAGTACAGGAAATTTGTGGTTTGGTTGACCGGCCTGATTTAAAGTTTAACTCTTATAAGCCTTCTATACCGACGCAGTTATCACGACATAAAAATTATTTTGCCGCCATTAAAAAGCAGGATTTTTTATTGCATCATCCTTATGAGTCATTTACACCGGTGGTTGAGTTTGTGCGCCAAGCCTCTGTTGACCCTGATGTATTGGCCATTAAGCAAACGCTGTATCGCACCAGCTCAGATTCGCCTATTGTCAATGCCTTGCTGAAAGCATCACGCGCGGGCAAAGAGGTGACCGTAGTCATTGAGTTGCGGGCGCGTTTTGATGAGCGCGCCAATATTACCTTAGCCGCAAAATTGCAAGATGCGGCGGTGAATGTCGTTTATGGTGTTGTGGGATATAAAACGCATGCCAAAATGTGTCTGGTAGTGCGCAAAGAAGGTAAGAAATTCCGCGATTATGTGCATTTGGGGACAGGTAATTATCACCCTAATACCGCCAAGTTTTATACTGATTATGGTTTATTTTCATGCAATAGAGAGCTGGGTGAAGATGTACGCAAGGTTTTTGTGCAATTAACCAGTTTGGGCAAAGTGACTAAACTGCATAAATTATTACAGTCACCATTTACCTTACATAAAGGCTTGCTAGGTAAAATTGCTCGGGAAGTTGAGTTTGCTGAGCAAGGCTTGCCTGCAAAAATTATTTTTAAAGTCAATGCGGTAGTGGAAGATGAAATCATTAAAGCCCTGTATCAGGCCTCACAAGCCGGGGTTGAAATTAAATTGATTGTGCGCGGCATTTGCACCTTAAGGCCAGGCATAGCAGGCATTTCAGAAAATATTGAAGTGCGCTCTATCATTGGAAGATTTTTGGAGCATACTCGAGTGTATATGTTTGGCAATGGCGGTTCTCCGGAAGTTTATTGTGCCAGTGCTGATATTATGGGGCGTAATATGTTTTGGCGCGTAGAAGCCTGCTTCCCTATTGAGCAAAAACAGTTAAAAACAAGAGTGTTGCGTGATTTAGATAGCTATTTACAAGATAACTCGCAATCTTGGATTATGCAAAGTGATGGCAGTTATCGGCAAAATAAGGCAGAAGAGGCGATATATCGAGTACAGGATGAATTGATGGCGCAATATGCGGGGTAGTTGCCTTATTGGGGCTGGTTTAGTGATGGGGAACAGGTTCTTTTTGTTCATGATTATTTTTTAACTAAAATTATCATGAATAAAAGACCTGCCACCGTGTTTTTTAGCTGTTTCTCAGTCCTTACTTTATGTCCACGACTCCCTCATTATCTCTCGATTTAAATTTAACACTTGCAACACTTTTTGGAACGGTCGCTAGATACAGACCTGTTGACTGGTAAGTGTTTTTGTCTCCTGTTGTTATCTTATATTTAATCAATAATTTATCATCATCAAACTCATAGTAAACCAGTCCTATTTTCTTCGAGATATTCGCTGGCTTTGTTATGATGGCAATGACTGAGTTTTTCTTAAAATTCACCTTATCGACTTTGTTTTCCATCGTTTTGGCGACACCAAAATATTGATCAAAGTCTTTTTGATTAGTGATCACAATATGTTTGAAGCCGTAGTTATCGTCAAATGTAACAGTGTTCTTTATAAAATATCCATCCAATTTTTCAACGGTCTTTTTTTGGTAAATCGTGCTTCCTTCTTTAATGGTTTGCAAAATAGTGATGTCTCGAATCGCATTTACATCACTTACTTTTAGAGGGTTTTTATCGAGTATGACAAAATCAGCAAGCATGCCTTTTTTAATCATACCTTTTCTATCTTCTTCAAAAAACTGATAGGCGGGGCCTGTTGTAATATTTTGCAATGCCGTATAGGCATCAATTTTTTGATCTGCTCCAAGAATTTTGCCACTTCTGGTTTCTCTTGCCATCGATGTCCACATGACAAAAAACGGGTCGAGTAAGGTGACATTAAAATCAGTATGGTTTGAGGTAATAATCCCAAGGTCGTTTGCTGCTTTGA
>JALSIU010000092.1 GCA_026989715.1 Methylomonas sp. | reverse complement strand
CCTTCTTCAGCTAATGCCTTTACCGCTGCAATAATTCTATTTTGCATTTTACTTAATTCTTCATTACGACGAATGCTAAAATCTTCTTTAAATTCTTGCTGAGAACGCTGTGCCTCGCGACGCTTACTAATAATTTCACGCTCTAAATTACGTTTTTCAGTATCGGTCATGGTTAAGCCATCACGTGCCAATTTCTCTTCTAATTTTTTAATTGCTTTTTGTTGCGCAATTAATTGCTTATCTTTAGGAGAAAACTCTTTTTCCAAACGCTTTTTTGCAGCAGCAGCCTGCGGGGCATTAGCCATCAGCAAAGGAATATTAACCACCCCAATTTTTATTTCTGCCAAAGCCGCCTGACTTAACAACAATAAACTCACTAACAAAGCTAATTTCTTTAACATTGAGCATTTCTCCCTATTTTTCCTAAAAGCAAAATTATATTTATCTATTATACTGTATCTATCAAAAAATGACCTAACCTATCAGGGCCTATCTTTATTTTAGAATTGTGAACCGAAACTAAATTGAAAAGACTGTATCTGGTCGCCTTCTTTTTTATTTAATGGGATTGCATAACTGACTTGTAATGCGCCAAAAGGCGATAACCATTTAGCGGCAACTCCTGCTGAGTACCTAAATTGAGAAAATGAAAATTTAGGTCTAATCGTTGTAAAACTACCATCAGCATTTTTTTGAATATAACTGCCTTGTACAGTTCCTATATCAAAAAAAGTACTCAAACGCACCGAATCGACATCCGACATAAAAGGAATAGGAAAAATAAGCTCAGTATTACCTATTATTTTCATATTCCCTCCATAAGGTCGCGGCGAACCTACCGAACCATCGACACGATCAGTACACGTGCCATTACAATGATCACGCGGCCCTAAAGTATTATCTCTAAACCCTCGAACTGAATTGACCCCACCTGCAAAATAGTTCTCAAAAAAGGGTAAGTCTTGAGTATCACCATAACCATCGCCATAGGCTGCCGAAAGCATCAATTTCAAAACCAAATCTTTAGCAATACTAAAATAATGCTGATCTTTCGCACTTAATTTATAAAAGGTCAGGTCACTTCCCGGAATAGTCACTAAAGCCGACAGTCGCTGCTGACTCCCGCTCGAGGGAAAAGTGGGGCGATCCAAGGTATCGCGTACCCAACCAACAGTAAAAGGAAATGTTAAAAAACTATCCCCATTAACAGCCATCCATACGGGTAACTCAGGTGGTGGAAAGCTACCAGCCTTCAACTTCGTGTGCTTAACATCCACGCCAAAACTAAAACGCTGATTTTCATTAATAGGAAAACCAAAATTGACGCCACCACTGGCAACATCTGTTAAATAATTGGAAATATTAGCAAACTGAGCATCAGTCGATTTATACAATAAGTTATAACCAATACTCACACCATCACGGGTAAAATATGGATTCGTAAATCCCAGGCTATACAAAGTAGAAACATCACTTTTATTAAAGTTAACACTGACTCGCTTTCCCGAACCAAAAATATTGTCTTGCGTAATACTCGCATTATAAATAATACCCTGCGTTTGCGAGTAGCCAATCCCTGCCATCAAATTCCCTGAAGACCTTTCCGTCACTGAATAATTAAGATCCATTTGATCGCGCGTACCCGGCACTAAAGGCGTTTCAATACCAATATTATTCTCAAAATATCCTAAGCGGCTCAAGCGTTGCTTAGAGCGTTCAATATTACGAGACGATGCCCAAGCCCCTTCCATTTGTCGCATTTCTCTACGTAATACTTGGTCACGCGTTTTAGTATTGCCCTGCATATTAATGCGCCGCACATAAACACGCCCTGCAGGGTCTACAAAAAAAGTCATATCAACTGTTTTGGTGTCATTATGAATATCAGGCACCATATTGACATTAGCAAAGGCATACCCTTCTTCACCTAAGCGATCCGCAATAAGTTTTGACGTTAAGGTCGCATTTTTGCGCGAAAATATCTCACCCGGTCCGACTTGCATTAAAGCAATCAACTCTTCAGGGTCAACGACCAACTCACCACTGAGTTTTACTTTATTCAAGGTAAATACATCCCCTTCTTCGATATTGATCGTTAAATAAATATCTTTTTTATCAGGGGTAATCGAAACTTGCGTAGATTTAATAACAAAGTTTATATAGCCTCTATCCAAATAATAAGAACGCAAACGCTCTAAATCTGCCGATAATTTTTGCTTCGAATACTGATCATTTTTAGTATAAAAAGACAGAAAATAAGTCGTACTTAATTCAAACTGATCTAATAAATCATCCTCTGCAAATGCCTTATTACCAATGATATTAACTGATTTTATTTTAGCTACCGCGCCTTCAGAAATAGTAATATTAACAATGACTCTATTGCGCTCTAGTGACACAACCTCGGTATCAATTTTAATACTATATTTGCCATGACTAAAATATTGACGGCGCAACTCCTGCTCGACTTTATCTAAGATTTGACGATTGAAAACCTTGCCTTTTGATAAACCAATGGAGGTTAAAGCCGTTAATAAATCGTCAGTCGATAAATCATCATTACCCTCAATTTCAATTTCTGCAATAGAAGGCCGCTCTTCGACTTCAATCAGTAAAACATTTCCATCACGCAACATTGAAACATTTTGAAAAAATCCCGTATTAAATAAAGCTCTAATAGCGGGGGCTACATTCCTTTGCAATAATTTTTCACCAATATTAACCGGCAAATAATTAAATACCGTTCCGACAGAAATACGTTGCAAACCTTTTACACGTATATCCTGCACAATAAACCCATCCTCATCACTGTATACGATAGGCGAAATTAACAAGCACAGCAAAAGTAAAGGTAAGAAAAATTTAAATTTCATGAAGGGTCATAGCCAAAGAAAATCGGCAAAAGTGTCTAAGAAAATAAGAATAAAAAAAGTAGTCTCTAACGCTTAAAAATTTTGACATACAATTCTATGCGCTCTCGATAGGGAATGCTAACACATCATTAATATGGTTTTTCTGACCAATCGCCATTAATAATCGATCAATACCTATTGCGATACCGGCACAATCAGGCAGGCCACTTTGCAGAGCCGCCAAAAAACGCCAATCTTTCGCAATGGGGGCAGAACCATTAAGCTGCCTTAGTGCAATATCCTTTGTAAAGCGCAATGTTTGCTCATGTGCATCAGCCAACTCAAAAAAGCCATTACCAACCTCCATGCCCTCAATAAATACCTCAACACGTTCTGTGATAAGTGCATTCTCAGGTTTTAAACGGGCAAGTGAAGGTAAACAAGCGGGGTAATCATATATCAAACATACACCTTGGCCAGCCATCTGTTTTTGGATAATATGGCTAAATAAAAAGTCCAGCCATGCTGCATGGTCTTCTGCACATAAACGCTGCGCTTCCGGCAAACCATGACTCACTGCGACAGCTTGATATTTAAGCGCATCAAATACCAAGGCATCCAAACCGGTATGCTTAGCAAAAATATCAACATAACGAATGCGCTCAGCAGGCTTAGAAAAGCGCACCGCAGGCAATAAGCGCCCGAGCAACAACTCAACATCATCCATTAATTGCTTTAAAGTAAAGCCTACTCGGTACCATTCCAAAATAGTAAATTCAGGATTATGATACCGACCTGACTCCCCGTTTCTAAATGCCTTACCTATCTGATAGATAGAGCCACTTCCAGCCGCCAACAATCGCTTCATAGCAAACTCTGGCGAACTTTGCATATAGAATAACCGATCGCTAAGCGCGTAATGACTGGTAAAATAATCCAAATAAGGGTCTGTACCAACAAATTCCCCTAATACCGGCGTTTCCACCTCCATCACCTGTTGCGCGTAAAAATATTCTCTAATTTTACGTAAAACAGTCGCTCGCAAGCGCATTAATTCTAATGAACAAGCCGGCTGCCAATCCATATACTGTTATGCTTTAACGCGTGAATCATACTCACCCGTGCGCGTATCCACACGAATGACTTCACCAATTTGTACAAACAAAGGCACACGCACCACAGCCCCCGTCTCCAGCGTTGCCGGTTTACCGCCACCACCTGATGTATCACCTTTTAAGCCAGGGTCAGTTTCTGTCACTTCCAACTCAACAAAATTAGGAGGCGTAACACTAATAGGCGCGTTATCCCATAATGTCAAAATACACATTGCCTGTTCTTTAAGCCATGGCTTCGCATCAGCGACTGCATTTGCATCCGCTTGAAACTGGTCATATGACTCA
>JALSIU010000091.1 GCA_026989715.1 Methylomonas sp. | reverse complement strand
TCTACTTGACACAGGGGAGAAGCATTAGCCGTGATATTGCCATCGCGGCTAATGCTCTCTGCCTTATAATACCTCTAATTTAGCATAAGACAACATTAACCATTTCATACCGGCACTGGCAAAATTTATTTGCACACGCTCTTGTGTCCCTTCGCCATCAACTTGCAAAACCACCCCTTCCCCAAATTTAACATGGCGAACGCGCTGGCCTAATTTATAGCGGCCGCTAGACCCTAAAGCTACTGTACCCATTTTAGGCTTAACGGTTGCCACGGGCTTAGTGACATTGGCGCGCACACGAATTTCTTGCAATTGCTCGGCTGGAATTTCTTTTAAAAACCGCGAGGGTCTTGGATAGTTTTCCTTGCCATATAAACGTCGCGACTCAGCATAGCTCATATAAAGTAAGCGCATCGCCCGCGTCATTCCCACATAACATAAACGCCGCTCTTCTTCTAAACGTCCTGGGTCATCGACAGATTGTTGCGACGGAAATAACCCTTCTTCTAAGCCCACCATAAAGACCATTGGAAACTCCAGCCCCTTGGCACTGTGCAGCGTCATTAACTGCACGCAATCTTCAAATTCATCCCCTTGTGCATCTCCTGATTCCAAAGCAGCATGCGCCAAAAAGACATCCAGTTCACTAGCACCTTCTGCACTCTCTGCATCATATTCAAATTGACGCGCTGCATTGACTAGCTCTTCTAAGTTTTCCGCACGTGCCTCGCCTTTATCGCCCTTTTCTTTTTTATGAAATGCTAGCAGGCCACTGTCTTCCACGACCAATTTAACTTGCTCATATAATTCCAAACCTTCCGATGCTTTAATCAATTTATTAATTAATACCGCAAAACTTTTTAAAGCATTGCTAGCACGCGGACTAAAATGCTCCGTTCTAATTAATTCTACCATCGCAGCCCATAACGTTAGATTATCACGTTTGGCAAGCTCACGGATGGTCTCTAGCGTTTTAGCTCCCACCCCACGCGTAGGCGTATTAATAATGCGCTCAAAGGCGGCATCATTATCTTTATGCGCCATTAAGTATAAATAGGCTAAGGCATTTTTGATTTCTAGGCGATCAAAAAAGCGCAAACCACCATAAACGCGGTAAGGTGTCCCCGTTGCCATGAGCTTTTCTTCAAACTGGCGTGATTGCGCATTAGAACGATACAAAATCGCGACATCAGCACGCGAATGACCCTCTGCGACCCATTGCCTGATGCGTTCAACTACAAAATAGGCTTCATCTTGCTCATTAAAAGCCGCATATAAAGAGATTAAATCCCCCTCGCCACTATCTGTGTGCAACTCCTTGCCCATACGCCCTTCATTACAGGCAATTAAAGCATTGGAGGCTTTGAGAATATTACCCGTAGAACGGTAGTTTTGCTCTAAACGTATGAGTTGATGATTTGGGTAGTGCTTTTGAAAATTGAACATATTTTCAATTTTGGCACCCCGCCAACCATAAATGGATTGGTCGTCATCACCGACAACAAATAAATTATCTTGGCCATCGGTTAATAAGCGCAGCCAAGCATATTGAATAGTATTGGTATCTTGAAATTCATCAACATGCACCTGTTTGAAACGGTCACGGTAAAAAGCTAACAGTTCCGCATTATCCCGTAAGGTTTCATGGGCTTTTAATAATAATTCGGCAAAATCGACCAGACCTGAACGGGCGCATAATTCTTCATAAGCGCGATAAATTGATAATTGTACTTTTAGGTATAAGTCTTGAGTTTCGGGAATATCTTTAGCACGCCGCCCTTCATCTTTTTGCGCATTAATAAACCAAACTATTTGCTTAGCTGGCCAACGCTTATCATCAATTTGCATCGACTTCATTAATCGCTTGATTAAACGTAGTTGGTCGTCTGAATCAATGACCTGAAACGTACTGGGTAATTTGGCTTCTTCATTATGCTGGCGTAAAAAACGATGCGCCAAGCCATGAAAGGTACCAATCCACATAGAACGTGCAGAAATATTGAGTAAATCTTCTACGCGGCCACGCATTTCTTTAGCCGCTTTATTGGTAAAAGTAACTGCCAGAATATTATGGGGTGCAATATGTTCTATTTTGATTAGCCAGGCAATACGATGCACTAATACCCGTGTTTTACCACTGCCTGCGCCTGCTAGCACTAACATAGCTCTAGCGGGTGCTGAGACGGCTTGCCGCTGTGCATCGTTTAAAGAATCAATAATTGCCGTTATATCCATTAGCCAATCTACCTCAATACCCAAATAAACAGGCTATTATACCTGAAGGAGACGGCTAGATTAGTCTCCGCCCATGCTTTTTAACTTTTTTTGCATGAGGGACTTGCACAATTTTATTAGCCCTGTATATTTGGTAAGCTACCACTTAACATAATAAGAAAAAAGGCAGAACTATGAGCTTTGATTTTAAACGCATGCTTAAATTTGAAATTAACGTCGGCACTAAAGAGAAAAAAATGCGCCTTTATGCAGGAGCTGCTGCATTATTGGTTTCCTTGCCACTGGCATCAGTTCCTTTATTGCTGATAGGCTTAATCTTAGTGGCAACGGGCTATTCCGCTTGGTGTCCCGTTTATTCCGGTTTGGAAAAATCCACGGTTGAAGACAGTTAATTAAAGATTTTCTTGTAGGTTGCGGGGAAACTCCCCCCACAACCTACAAATAGCTCCCTTCAAAAGAAACCTATCATCATCCCCTGCCAAGCCGCTTCATTGGCATCTTTAACACCAAATTTATTCAGCCAATACGAAAACTCGGTACCGATATAAAAAACATCCGACTTCCATCCGGCTAAATCACCTACATCTAATAATAGTTGTGGTTGCGCTAACATAGAAACATTTCCATAACGATTCGTATTAGCGTCCTTTACATCGACAAAGCCCCGAAATTTAAATTTTGTCGTCCCTATTGCAAAAGGAAAGCTCCAAACCGGCGTATATTGCACTCCCCAAGAGTGCACACTATCATCCTTATAAGCCATCACATCCAATTGTAGGTAATCAAAATATTGATTACCTAAATCAAAACTGATTCCCACCAAATATGATTGAAAATTCCGCGCTGCGGGTCGGTTACTTATATTCACCCCACCTGCCAAAGAAAAATCCTTTATCGGCCCCAAACTGACATCAACACCAGTTATTTTTGCCAAACTTAAATAAGAATAGACTTCGGCATAAATTTCAAAGCCATTGTTGTGATACATATCAACAAAGAAAAAGTTGGTCCCGTATTTCCAACCATGTGCATGCTCAACCGTTACAGTCGTACGCCCTTGTTCTGCAAAAATAAAATCGCCCCCATAGAGCAACTGCACATTACTAGATGACCAATCAATAGCTTGCCATGCGCGTACCGGCATCACAAGACCTAAAAGGAACAACAATAGAAGAATTTTTTTAACTAGCATTATAGATAGATTAATTTACAATAAATATTTGGCAAACAGCTGATTCAGCAAGCGTGGCATATCTTAAACTAATTACTCGATAACGGCACATATTATGCTTTCAATCTTTAGCCAATTTTTATTATGCATAAAGTAATCAATTATTTCCGCGAGGGCATGTGGCAACCGGAACAAGCAAACCATACTGAATCAGTCTTTAAACAATATGCGCTCCACTATTTAAAAATATTCACCTTATCGGCTTATGGCTTTATGAATGATAATGGTAGTTTAAGAGCCTCTGCATTGACCCTATATACCGTTTTATCCATCGTGCCCATTATTGCCATGTTATTTGGCATTGCCAAAGGTTTTGGCTTTGAAAAAACCTTAGAGCAACAGATATTAGAGCAAATCCCTGAGCAAGATAGCTTAATATTGCAATTAATCGCGATGGCCAAAAATATGCTAGGTTCAACTCAAGGTGGCTTAGTCGCAGGTATTGGGGTAATTGTCCTATTTTGGACAGTACTCAAAGTGATTAGCAATATTGAAGAGTCATTCAACCATATATGGCATGTCAAAAATTCCCGCTCTTTAAGTCGCAAATTGAGTGATTATCTTTCCTTAATGCTATTGGCTCCCATCTTAATGATTGCGGCTAACAGTATCAGTATTTTTGTACAAGTACAGTTAACCAAACTCATTAATGTCATTGCTTTACCCGGAACCTTTATTGCTTTACACCTACTCAGTTACTTACCCATTATTATTTTATGGGGGTTGTTTAGTTTTATCTTTATTTTTATGCCCAATACAAACGTCACTTATCGCGCCGGTTTTTTTGCA
>JALSIU010000090.1 GCA_026989715.1 Methylomonas sp. | reverse complement strand
CGTGATGTTGACTTTTGTTACTTTAGCCATTAAAGGCCCTTGATGACACCATTTTATAAAGGCCTCCATCGCTATGGCATCAGCGGTTGCGATAATTTCAACCTGGCCTGTGGGCAGGTTTTTGACGGTGCCGGTAATGGCTAGTTTGCGTGCCGTTTTACGGGTAAAGGCGCGAAAATAAACGCCTTGTACGCGCCCTTGTATAATGATTTTAAGCGTTTGCATTAGTGTGTTATTTCCCAGCAATAATGAATTTTAGGAGTTCGGGCGAAGTCTTCCGGAATGGTTTGCGGGGTAATATTGCGAATGTTCAAGCCTGTTAGTGCATCGTTATCTAGTTTGAAGCGGCGAAAGTTGGTCGAAAAATACAGGGTGCCGGTATCGCTTAATAATTTGGCGGCATTGCTAATTAAAGCAACATGGTTCTCTTGAATGGAGAAGTTATCTTCCATACGTTTTGAGTTGGAGAAGGTGGGCGGGTCTAAGAATATTAAATCATAACGCTGAGTATTACTTTGTCGGGCGGCATTGTGTAGCCATTCCATGCAATCAGCACGTATAAATTGGTTGTTGCTTTGGGTTTTATTGAGTGCCATATTGCGCTGTGCCCAGTCTAAATATGTATTGGACATATCTATGGTAGTGGTTGAGATTGCGCCACCAATCGCCGCATGCACAGAGGCTGTGCCGGTATAGGCAAATAAGTTTAAAAAGTGCTTATTGAGGGCTTGTTGCTGAATTTTTTGGCGTATGGGACGGTGGTCTAAAAATAAGCCGGTATCTAAATAGTCGCTAAAATTAACATAAAAGCGTGCGCCTTGTTCTGTGATAATTTCAAACCGGCCTTGATTAGCTTGTTTTTCGTATTGGTCAATGCCTTTTTGTTTACTGCGTACTTTGACAAAAACTTGGGTTTTGGGAATGGAAAAATGTTGGGCGATAACATTAATAGCGGCACTTAAACGTGCATTGGCTTTTTCGGCGGAGATGGTTTTCGGGGCTTGATATTCTTGTACATTAACCCACGTTTTTTCACCTTGATAGACATCGACTGCGACGGCGTATTCAGGTAAATCGGCATCATAAAGTCGGTAACAATGAATAGCTTGACGTTTACACCATTTGGCTATTTTTTTGCTATTTTTTTGTAAACGGTTGGCAAACATTTCCGCGCTAGGGTCAATTTCGGTTGGTGTATTGATAACTTGCGTCAGCCGCTCTTGCTGATTTTTCGCCTTGGGAATAAAAAAGTTTTTAGGTTCAATATTACAGCGTAATAACTTGCATTCCAACGCACCATTAAATAATGTAATCGGTTTTTGTGAGCGGATGCCTAAGCGAAAGCCTAATTCAGAATCGCTGATAATGAAAGCGGCTTGCCAGCCTGTAAATTCTGTTTTTAAGGTCTCACCCAATTGGCGATAGAGCGTTTGCATGGCTGCATGTGTGCCTAAGCGTTCGCCATAGGGTGGGTTACAAACGACAATACCTGCTTGCCAACTGTCGGCCGCGGAAGCTGCACTAATATCCCTGCATTCCACATGAATTTTATCTGCCAGACCCGCATTGTCGATATGCAATAAGGCCGAGTTCATGGCGCGTCTGCTTTGATCAAAACCTACAATGGTCGGCAGTTTTTTTAGGCCGGCTTGTTTACGTTGCTCCGCTTCGTCGAGCAGTGTTTGCCACAGAGCAGCATCGTGTTTTTTCCAATGTAAAAAACCAAAGTGTTTATGTTGTAAGCCGGGGGCATAGTCTGCTGCCATCATAGCGGCCTCGACTAATAGCGTACCTGAACCGCACATAGGGTCAATTAAACTTCCGCCTACCGCCGCTATTTTTGGCCAGTTACTGCGGTATAAAATGGCGGCGGCTAAGTTTTCTTTTATGGGGGCGGTAATGCTAATATCACGATAGCCGCGTTTATGCAAGCTGTCGCCTGATAAGTCTAAGCTTAAGGTTGCTTGTTCGCCGTTTAGGTACACATTAATGCGAATATTGGGGTGTTTGGTATCAATATCAGGGCGTTTATGGAACTTTTTGCGCATTTGGTCAACGACTGCATCTTTAACTTTAATGGCACCAAAATGTGTATTGTTGATTGCTTTGGAGCTTTTGGCATTAAATGAAACGGCGAAGGTGTCATCCGGCTTCATATGCTCAAACCAGTTTATTTTATAAATACCGTCATATAAATCTTCTTGGCTAGTAACTGTAAAACGGCTTAGATTTAAAAAGACACGATTGGCAATGCGTGACCAGAGGCAGATGCGGTAGGCGGTTTCGAGATTGCCGTCAAAGTAAGCTCCTGCGAGTGCAGGTTTGACATGTTGAGCGCCGAGTTGCTTTAATTCGGTCACCAGAATATCTTCCATTGCTTTAGGGGTCGTTGCAAAAAAACGAAAATCGGTCATATTGTTTAGTGTATTGGCCAAAGAAGGTAGGGCAGTTTGTGCAAGAGGAGGGGGGGATGGACTGGAGCATGTTAAATATGCTCAGTCCATCACTAAGTGTTATTGAATGCTTAATAGCTCAACTTCAAAAATAAGTGTTGCATGAGGGCCAATTGCACCACCTGCACCTTGTGCGCCATAGGCGAGTTCAGATGGGATGAAAAAGCGGTATTTTGAGCCGACCGACATAAGTTGTACGCCTTCTGTCCAGCCTGCAATGACGCGATTTAGCGGGAAGGTAGCGGGTGCGTTGCGGCTGTAAGAACTGTCGAATTCTTCACCCTCTAATGTTGTTCCTTTGTAGTGTACGGTAACCTTATTGCTGGCTGAGGGTTTATCGCCTTCTGTTGCCGTGATGATTTCATATTGTAGGCCGCTGGCCGTGGTGATAATGCCGTCTTTTTTGCCATTTTCAGCTAAAAATTCAGCTCCTGCCGTTTGGTTTTTTTTAGCCATTTCTGAGTTGTTTCTGGAAAACATGTACAATCCTATCAGTAAGAAAATAGATACGAAGAGTATAACAAGTTGTGTTTTACCCATGAGTCGCTCCTAGTAAAAGTATAAGCTGAGTAGTTTACCAAAAAAACCATCCGGAATTTTCAAATTCTGTCGCGCAGGCTTTTAATTGCCGGTTATAAATTTTGGCGCGTTTATCCACTTTACGTGCGACTTTTAAGAGCCAAGGTTTTTTAAGGTAAGTTTTGCGTTTATAGCCGGTATGTCCTTCGTGATAAGCAAAATAGAGTTTGCGGGTATCCCATTTAGAAATCCCTAAAAGGGTATGACTTTTATGGCAATACCAACCGACAAAATCGCTGGCATCTGCAAAATCATCACGATCTGCTGACCAAGCACCTGCTTCTTCTAAATACCAGTCCCATGTACCGTCTTGTGCTTGGGGATAGCCATAGGCTGAGCTTTTGCGGAACCAAGGTATAAAGCCTAGTAGCATCGGGCGGGGTGGTTGCGCATCAGCAATAAAGTTAGATTCTTGGCGTATGATGGCCATTTGTATATGGATAGGAACGCCCCATTTCTGGTAAGATTTTAGAGTGTCATGATACCAATCATCTTTTTCGCGAAAGATGGCACAGATATTTTTGGTATTTTTGGGTTGTGAGGCGGTGCAGGCTGGTAATAATATGACAAGGATAACTATAATCAGTGTTTTAGCGAGTGTTCGTCGATTTTGTAAGCACATTGTTAGAGGCGGGGAGGTAATTTGTGATGCATAGGGGTTTTAAGAAAATAATTTTGAAATTTACTGAATATGAATCTATCATTAAATGACCTAATGACAAAAATAATATAGCGCATGGCTGAATTAAGACAACACTTTCATAAAAAGACCTCGTTTTCAGGTTTTATCTTTATTTCCGGTACTGAGTATAAAATGCAAGTACGGGATTTATCTATTTCCGGTATGCAGGCAGCGATTGATATACCGACTAATCTTGTTGAACAGCATGATTTGGCTGCACTGGTTAAGCATGCTGACAGTATTGATTTTTATATTGAAAAAATGAACTTGGCGGGTGATGCTAAGGTTGTTCGAGTCGATAAAGATGATACTCATATTTTAATTGGGCTTGAGTTTAAGCATGTGTCTTATGATACCGAGAAGTTTTTAAATAAACGTGATGTGTATCGTAAAAGAGTAGGGGATGCGGGGCTGATTAAAATCGCAGATAAAGTGTATAAATTTGAGGCGCGTAATGTCTCTGTTGATGGCTTAATGGCGTATATTCCCGAGCATATTGAGTTGCGATCAGGTATGCTTGCTAAATTTAAGTTTGATGATTTGCATTTATATGGTGAGGTCAAGGTTGTTTGGATTGATCATGATGAGCATGACGGCACTTT
>JALSIU010000089.1 GCA_026989715.1 Methylomonas sp. | reverse complement strand
CCCTTGCAACGCATAAGTTGCCGTATTAGCATCTTCAATCTCTAAATCTAAAGATAAGTCCAGTGCTTTACTTACCCCTGTTTGGGCTTGCTTAGGCCGCTCTTGCTTCATTTTTTCACAACCTGTAAGTAAAACACCGGCAAAAATGACCACGCTACTTTTTAAGATTAATTGCCACATGCAACGCCTCCCCTTTTTTATCAACTGACTTTAAGTACGGTCATCCCCCCCATATAAGGCTGTAATACATCAGGAATATTAATATCACCATTTTCCAACTGGTAATTTTCCATAACCGCCACCAAGGTGCGACCTGCCGCCAAACCCGAACCGTTTAAAGTATGTACCAATTCAGGCTTACCTGTTTCAGGGTTGCGCCAACGTGCTTTTAAGCGACGCGCCTGAAAGTCTTTAAAATGACTACAAGATGAAATTTCTCTGTATTTATCTTGCCCGGGCAACCAAACCTCCAAATCATAGGTTTTAGTCGATGAAAATCCCGTATCTCCTGAGCATAACAAAACTTTACGATAAGGCAAGTTTAATTTTTGCAAGATATTTTCCGCATGCCCCGTCAACTCTTCATGTGCCTGTTCAGACTCACCAGCTCGTACAATTTGCACTAACTCTACTTTTTCAAATTGATGCTGACGAATTAAACCGCGCACATCCTTACCATAGGCACCTGCCTCACTCCGAAAGCAAGGCGTATGCGATACCATTTTTATCGGCATATCGGCATTATCAATGATTTCATTGCGTACCACATTTGTCACCGGCACTTCCGCCGTAGGAATTAAATACAAATCAGGGTCAACACTGACTTTAAATAAATCCTCCGCAAATTTAGGTAACTGCCCGGTACCATATAAACTATCCGCATTGACAATATAAGGGACATAGGTCTCTGCATACCCATGTTGATCAATATGCGTATCTAACATAAATTGCACTAATGCCCTTTGCAAACGTGCAATATTGCCTTTTAAAGCAACAAAACGCGCACTGGTAATTTTAGCGGCCACTTCAAAATCCATACCTTGATGTAAAGCCCCTAAATCGACATGATCTTTCACCTCAAAGGCAAACTCAGGCACCTCCCCCCAGCGACTAATTTCCACATTATCATCTTCATCTTTACCATCCGGCACGCTCGGGTCAAGTAAATTAGGCAACCCTTCCATCAATGCCTGCATTTTCCCTTGAATCTCTGCCAACTCACTTTCAGCTACTTTTAATTGCTCCCCCAAACCTTGTACCTGATCCAACAAAGGCTGTACATCTTCGCCTTTTGCCTTTGCCTGGCCAATGGATTTAGAACGCAAATTTCGCTCATTTTGCAACTCTTGAGTTTTGACTTGCACCGCTTTACGTCTGTTTTCCAAATCAGTATAAAAATTTGCATCAAAATCAAGGGCGCGACGTTTTAGTTGCGCCTGTACAAACTCCAGCTCTGTTCTAAACAAATGAGGATCTAACATAATTCTTCAATTTACCTTTTAAAATACGCTCAATAATGAGCAATGTGAATATCAACCAAGACCATTATTCTCATACGCCTATCCCGTATAAAAATAATATATTTTGTATACAAAAAATACCGCGCCTAAACATGTGCTGTTGCAGACCAACTGACAATATGTTGCAAATCCAATTGCGACTGCAAAACTTTAATTGCCTCTTCCACGCGCTCAGGCACATCATAAAACTCAATAATAATCGGCAACTCCAGTGACAAGCTGAGCAATGAAGAAGTGTGTAATTGCCCAGATTCACCTACGCCTGCAATGCCTCGCAATACGGTGACACCCGCAATGTTTTGTGTCTGTAAAACACTTAAAACCTGATTAAAATGATCATGCCCTTCCAAGGTATGTACGCGTGCTATCTTAATCTGCCTTTCACTCATAATTGCCTACCTACCCATAAACTAAACCACAAAGACATCAAGCAAAATAAAGCATTGAGAACAAATACACCCGCCATCAAATTAATATGCGCTTTAATGATAAAATTACTCTCCATAAGATAAAGAACTAAATACAGGCCTGACAATGTAATAAACGCCCCCACCAACAAAATCAAAACCGCAACTTTAACTTCTTCAAGCAATGTCACCTTCTGCATCAAGGTACTTGCCACCAGCCCCAGCAAAAACATCCCAATTGCATTGACAACCAGCAAAGCATAAGGAAGCGTCCAGAACTCACCGCGAATCATGCCGCCTGAGTACATAAATAATGACCGGCCTATCAACAATCCTAGCCAGACGGCAAACACACAAACAGTCACATTAATAAAAATATTTAAGATGGCCTTGCTGATATTCCCTTGCTCCAATAAAAAGAGCGTCTCCAATGAAAATGTGGAAAACGTGGTAAATGCCCCTAAAAAACCCACTAAGATAGCCGCCTTATATTCGAGACTAATGGAAATGCGTTGCAAAACCAATGCTTCTGTCAATAAGCCAATTAAAAACGAGCCTAAAACATTGACCGCTAACGTACCATAGGGAAAATCACGCCCCAGCCATTGGTAAACCCCTGTCGAAACCAGAAAGCGCATCACCGCACCACAGCCCCCCCCTAACGCAATTGCAATAATCGAGTTCATAACGCTTTATACTTTTATAAAATGCTCACGGTAATGCTTTAATTCCTCGATAGACTCAATAACATCATCTAAAGCCTGGTGAGTTTCTTTTTTCTTAAATGCTTCAAATACCTCAGGAGCCCACCGCCTTGCCAACTCTTTCAACGTTGACACATCCAAATTACGATAATGAAAAAAAGCCTCCAACTTAGGCATTTGACGACACAAAAACCGCCGATCTTGACCAATACTATTGCCACACATTGGCGATACACCGGCACTGAGCCACCGCTCTAAAAAAGCAATCGTTTGACGCTCAGCCTCATCGGCATCAATAACAGAACGACGTACACGCTCAATCAAACCTGATTTACCATGATGCTCCTGATTCCAATCATCCATTGCAGTCAAAGCCGCTTCGCTTTGATGCACAGCCAAAACCGGCCCAGTTGCCAGAATATTTAAGTACTTATCTGTTACAATTGTCGCAATCTCGATAATCAGATCATTATCAGGGTCTAATCCTGTCATTTCCAAGTCTATCCAGATAAGGTTTTCTGAATTTTGAGCCATTTACACTATCCCTATAATCATTTAAAGTGACTGCAAATTGTAGCACTGGCTATCTTGATAGCCAATGTACAACTTGCCTTTTATTAACCGTAATATTAAATCAAATGAATACTTTTACTTATATCTTTTTAATTGCACTGGTCATATCCTATGCCGTACAATTTTGGCTATCCATGCGCCAATCGGCTTATGTATTAAAACACCGCGACCAAGTCCCAGAAGCTTTTGTTAATTCCGTCACACTGGAAGCTCACCAAAAAGCGGCTGATTACACCATCGAAAAAGGTAAATTAAGTGATATAGATAGTGTTATCGGCATTATCTTTTTACTCCTTCTCACCTTAGGTGGCGGCATCAATATGATTGCCGGCTTTTGGACAAGTTTTGAGCTTTCCCCCATTATGACGGGCATAGCAACATTAGGCTCAACGTTTCTAATCATGTCTATTTTCGAGCTACCAACCAGCTTATACCAAACATTTGTGATTGAAGAAAAATACGGCTTCAATAATAGCTCAATCAAACAATTTTTTACCGACCTAGGCATGCAATTAGTCTTAGTTGCCGTTATCGGCCTACCTTTATTAGCCCTTATTTTATGGGTGATGCAAGCCATCGGTGATAGCTGGTGGTTTTGGACTTGGGCTATTTTAATCAGCTTCTCACTACTTATGAGTTGGTTATACCCAACCCTGATAGCCCCCTTATTCAATAAATTCACCCCTTTAGAAGATGGCACGCTAAAAGACAAAATCAATCAACTATTACAGCGTTGCGGGTTTAGTAGTAACGGCATATTCATTATGGATGGCTCGAAGCGTTCAGGTCATGGTAATGCCTACTTTACCGGCATGGGCAATAATAAACGTATCGTCTTTTTTGACACACTCGCCGAATCATTAGACGATGATGAAATGGAAGCCGTCCTAGCACATGAACTCGGCCATTTTAAACGTAAACATGTCATTAAAATGCTAATTGCCAGCTCGCTAATGAGTTTAATTAGCCTAGCGATTCTAGGCTGGCTTATTCAGCAGTCTTGGTTTTTTACAGGATTAGGCGTTGATATGAATGTCGCCTCCAACGCCGTTGCTTTATTATTATTCATGCTGGTTTCACCGGTGTTTACGACCTTTATGACCCCTATCAGTGCATACTTTCAACGTAAATTTGAATTTGAA
>JALSIU010000088.1 GCA_026989715.1 Methylomonas sp. | reverse complement strand
TAATGAAGTCTATATATTTCGCGCAAAAAATATTTTTGGCAATAATAAAAAATATTTCAGTACCGCAACGCAACAGCCTGGCAAACTCAGTTTTATTGTCACCAAAGCGGGTGATGCCAGTTTAGATACAACGTCCCCGAGCATTAGCATTAGCTCACCACAAAATAACGCGAATATTACTGCCAATGATGTCATAGTCACCGGCTCAGCAAACGACAACCGCGCTATCACCCGCATCATACTTACCGTAACGAACCCCGACAAAGGTAACAACATACTCCCTGCCACTTATGATGCGAGTAATAATAATTGGTCAGCCAAAATTCCTGCCACAATGCTGAGCTTAAATCAGCAAATAACATTAACTGCCACGGCTTATGATGCCGCACAAAATGAACAAACAACCCGCATTTCGGTCACCGTTGTTGAAGATAATACAGCACCGGAAATAACGATTACCTCGCATACAGAAAACCAACAAATACCTGTTACCGGAATATTGCTCTCAGGAATGGTAACTGATTTAACGCAAGTGGCAAGTTTGACAGCAAGCCTGCAAAGCACACCTCTAAACTCAACAAGTACAAGCGTATTATTCAATAATCAAGCCATTAACTTTTCACAAGAAGGTGCTTGGACACTGGCTCTTAATAATGGCTCCATGACAGTCGGTACAACAGTTACCATCACCTTAACCGCCACTGATTCTTATAACAATATTGCCACCAAGGCCATCAATTTAGAAGTCATTGCCGTTGATTATAGCGACCAGCACATGATTAACCGCATTACCTTTGGCGCAACACCTGCATTAATTCAAGAAGTTGCCTCTTTGGGAGCAACTAACTTTCTTACTCAACAACTTGCACCCAATACTATAGATAATAGTGAATTCGATGCCATGATAGCAAATACGCCACTGAACAATAAAAAGGATCTGCAAGCGTGGACATTACTACATATGATATATAGCAAACAACAGCTGCTTGAAGTCATGACCTGGTTTTGGGATAACCATTTCAATACTGACATTAATACAAAACGCACAAATGCAGAAGGTACAAATTTAAATGACACCGTACAATATGAGTTAAATGAAAACCAAGCATTTCGTAGCAATGCACTAGGTAATTTTGCTGATTTATTAGCCATTAGTGCCAAAAGCCCCGCCATGCTGATTTACCTAGATAGTATCAGCAATAGTACCGGTGACTCTAATGAAAATTACGCCCGTGAATTAATGGAGCTACACACACTAGGGGTCAATGGTGGTTACTCACATGCCGACCTAGAAGCCGTTGCTGAAATCTTTACCGGTTGGCATGTTCACTCTCAAGGTGGCGATTTTATTTTTGATGCCAACCAACATACAGAAGGCATGTATACACTCCTAACCAATACCGCCCAAAGCATCAATATTCCACTAGGCGGCCAAGACCAAGGTGAATTATTTTTAGCAGAGCTTGCCAAACATCCGTCTACTGCCAACTACATTTGCAGTAAATTAATTACCTTATTTGTAAGCGATACGCCGCCTAATACTTTATTAAGTAGTTGTGCGGCTGAATTTCTAGCAAGCAGTACAGCAAATGATCAAATTAAGCGCGTCTTAACCAGCATTCTTAGCTCAGCCGAATTTAATGATTCACAGTATTACAGAAGCAAAATAAAAACACCGGTAGAATTTATCGTAGGTGCCGTGCGTAACTTAGAGGCTAGCACTGATGCACAAGATTTAATTAGCCCTTTGAGTGCCATGGGCATTAGACTCTATGAAAACTCAGTCCCTACCGGCTGGTCCGAGCTAGGCACCGATTGGATCAGCACGAACTCATTAATCGAGCGCATGAAATGGATTAATAACTATGTTCGTAACACCAACAGCACAGACCCGCTCCAATTTTATCCACGTTATGGCTATGCAACGGCTGATGGTATTGTTGGTTTTCTATTCCAAATCAGCCTCGGTGACGATTATAGCGACTTATCACGAAATACGGCATTCAATATTCTAGGGGCAGATTTTGACTTAAGTAGCCCTAATGCAATAACACAACTACAACGGCTACAGGGTACCGTACTCAGTTACCCTCAATACCAATTCCAATAACCGACACCCCATACCATTAGGAGACGCATTATGAAAAGAAGACATTTTATCAAAGGTCTATTGGGAACCGGTTTAATCACAGCGGGCAGTTGTGCCTTTCGAGTTCCATTACTTAGCTCAGCACACGCCACACCACTAGGCTCACCTGTACTCATCGTCATTTTTCAACGCGGGGGCTGTGACGGCTTAAATGTCACCATTCCTTACGGCGATCCAGATTATTATGCATTACGCCCACTTGCACCTACCAGTATCGGCATTCCGGCGCCGGGACAAGGCGAATTCTCAGCAATTGATTTAACAGATCATTTCGGAATCAATAATGGATTATTTGGCCTGCACCCAAGCATGGCCTCATTATTGCCAATCTATAATGCACAGAATATGGCCATCTTACCAACTGTGCATTACCCCTCCCCCTCACATTCACATTTTTCCAGCCAACGGTATATTGAAAGCGGCGTGTCCAAAGCAGACTTCCCAGGGACTGATATTGACCAACAAAACGGCTGGCTCAATAGGCATCTACAAGCAAAAATCAATTTTCCATTACGTGCAATCGGCTATGGAAATAAATTAACGCAAGCATTACGCGGCAATACCCCAGTACAATCATTTTCCTCTATTAATGCATTTAATTTGGGGTTAAGTGGCATAAATAGACAAACATTAATTAATGATGCAGGTGCAATATATAATGAACTTCCCTCACCACTAAACTCTTATCGCGAATTAGTACATCAATCCGGACAAACTCTTTTTGGAAACCTAGATGCCATTACAGCCATTGATACGAATACATATACCGTTGAAAACGGTGCACTTTACCCCAGCAATCGCTTTGGGCGCAATTTAAAAGAAATTGCCCAAATGATTAAGCACCCCAACATCGGTTTGGAAATTGTCACTATTGATGCAGGAGGATATGATACTCATAGTAATCAAGGTGCAGGCGAACCGACAGGGCGGCTATCCAAAAAACTACAAGAATTTTCTACGGGTATCGCAGCATTAACCACAGATTTAGGGACGCGTATGGATAATGTCATTATCCTCACCATGAGCGAATTCGGACGTACTGCCAAAGCCAATGCCAGCAAAGGCACAGACCACGGCAATGCCGCCTCTTGGTTTGTCATTGGCAATAAAATACAAGGTGGAATTTATATGCGCGACCAAGAGCCTGGAGGAGGCTGGCCTGGTCTAGCTGACACGAATTTATACCGTGGTCGTTACTTAGCTTCAACAGTTGATTACCGTGATATTTTTGGTGACATCCTAAATAAACACTTAGCGCATGATACCAGCCAATTTGGAACACTCCTACCAGGACACAACTACAACCCTTTAAACCTAATCATTTAATTCCAATATAGGTGCAGCATAAATAGGACTGAGAATTTTATGTTGCACTGCCAATATTGTTATTGATCTATTTTTTTCATATTAGCAATTCATTGCAATAACTCTTTAAATATTTGTATTTATTTACAAAACTCTCCTTTTTTATTTACTCCCATTTTAAATAAACGATATTCCGATAAAAAACACTCGCATAGACTTGCAAACATAATAATTCATTGTATAATAGTAAAAATAGTCAGACGGGTCCTTAGCTCAGCTGGTAGAGCACCGCACTTTTAATGCGATGGTCGCGAGTTCGAATCTCGCAGGACCCACCATATAAACAACTGATTATGCTAGGAATAAGCCAACCATTGAGTTGGTTTTTTTATGCCTGAAATTCAAGAATGACCACATTCTGACCACCACTTTAACTAACTTATATTATTTAAAGGATTAAACGTGACAGCTTCCTGTAAAAAATCAGGGGCTAAATGTGCATACCTGGTAGTAACATTCAAAGAAGAGTGGCCGAGTATTTTTTGAAGTGTGAGAATATTACCACCATTCATTATGAAGTGACTTGCAAAAGTATGGCGCAAAATATGGGAACATTGCCCCTTAGGTGTGTTAATGCCAGAACGATTTAATGCAGATCTAAAAGCAGAGTAACAAGAGTTAAATTTTTTATGCTGTTTTAAATAGGTTTCTAGCTCTTGATGTGTTGGAGCTGAAAGCGGTACATATCTATTGAATCCATTTTTTGTATCTAAATATTCAACACCCTTATTTTTTAAGCTTGAATAAGTGACACTTTCGGCTTCAGACCACCTTGCACCAGTAGACAGGCACAATTTAACAACAAAATATAAAGATTTGTTTTTAGTTTGTTGAATGGACGCAAACAAAGCCATTATCTGGCTATGAG
>JALSIU010000087.1 GCA_026989715.1 Methylomonas sp. | reverse complement strand
GCATCCGCTACTGCAATCGGTGCAGAATTAAACCGCCCTGAAGGTAATGGGGCTGCTGCTGCAATGAATCAGCAGCACTCACATGGCATGGAACATGGACATGCTATGCCGGCGGCGACCTTAGCCAAGCAAGGGGCGCAACCGCATGAACATGCGAGCCAGGAAGCACCTTCGGTAACGGATGAGGGAATGACAACGGCATTACACTCGCATAATAAAGAAAGTAAGCCAATGATGCCATCATCACATGCAGGTCATAATGATGGGCATTAATTGAACCTAAAATAGACTAAGCTTTATTCATTATTAAATCGCTAAAGACATCATTTGGAATCACTTATGAAAATAAAATTAACTTTAATATCATTGCTACTTAGCTTGCTTTCAGCTTGTGCTTCTACTGCTCCAAGCCAAGAATCCCTGCATTTAATGGATGGCTCAAGCCTTTATATCGATTCGGGAAAAGTGGTGAAAATGACCGATAAAACAGGTGCTGTGGTTGAGATAAAAAAAGGTAAGGCATGGGCGCTAGAAGAGGGCGGTTATGTTTATATACGACAAGATGATACGATAAAAAAGATAGGGGAAAGTAGCTCAGCACATGGGCATGGTTCTCAAAAAAGTAGTGGCGGCGGTGGCGGCGGCCATAGTCACTAATGATGTGAAGTAAGCAACATACAGGTGTTTTATTTTGCATAGCATGTGTTATTAGGGCATATTTTAAGGTGCGGTGTTTGAGTAATAGCTTGCTCTTTAGAATATTGTTATCAAAAAAATGAGGAGTACATTATGAACTCGCACCATTGTCATCATCAGCATAAAGAAACAACTACCGAAGCATTACCCTCGGGTAATGCGCCTGTTTACAGTTGCCCGATGCACCCTGAAATTCAACAGAACCAGCCTGGGGAATGCCCAAAATGTGGCATGGCGTTAGAACAGGCTAATTATGTATTAAATTCCTCGGAACAAACCGAGTATAGTTGCCCGATGCACCCTGATGTTATTCGTTATGAGCCTGGGGACTGTCCTAAATGCGGTATGGCCCTAGAGCCCAAAACGGTAAAAGTTGATGCTGAAAATATTGAATTGAGCAGTATGTCGCGACGCTTTTGGGTCAGTGTACTGCTTGCTTTGCCTGTATTTGTTATCGCCATGATGCATGATTTAGCACCTGATGTAATACCAAGTGCTATTTCTGTGCAACAAATACAGTGGTTTGAATTTATGCTGGCAACCCCCGTGGTACTTTGGGGAGGATTTCCTTTTTTTCAGCGCGGACTCGCCTCTATTATGCACCGTAGTCTGAATATGTTTACTTTGGTTTCTATAGGCATAGGTGTTGCGTGGATTTATAGTGTGGTGGCTACTTTTTTGCCACAGCTTTTTCCTCCTATTATGCAAAGTGCAGAAGGGACAGTCGCTGTTTATTTTGAAGCAGCAGCGGTTATCACCACCTTGGTTTTATTGGGGCAAGTACTAGAGTTGCGTGCCAGAAGTCAGACCAGTGATGCTATCAAGCTATTACTTGAATTAGCACCAAAAATGGCGCGTATACACCGTGATGATGGCACTGAAGAAGATATTCCTCTGGAGCATGTAAAGCCGAACGATATATTACGGGTGCGCCCCGGTGAAAAAGTGCCTGTTGATGGTGTTGTGGTTGAGGGTAGCAGTGCCGTTGATGAGGCGATGATTACGGGGGAACCTATCCCTGTAGAAAAGTTTATTGGCATGCCATTGATTGGTGCCACCATTAATGGTACCGGTAGTTTGTTAATGCGTGCAGAGCATGTCGGCAGTGAAACCTTGCTGTCGCAAATTGTGCATATGGTCAGTAATGCGCAACGTAGTCGTGCCCCGATACAAAAGGTAGCCGATACGGTTGCCGGTTATTTTGTCCCCGTCGTGCTATTGGTCGCGCTTGCCACCTTATTGGCTTGGTGGGTATGGGGGCCTGAGCCACGTTTAGCGCATGCTATGGTAAATGCGGTTGCCGTATTAATCATTGCGTGTCCTTGTGCCTTAGGTTTGGCAACGCCGATGTCTATTATGGTCGGAACAGGGCGCGGGGCAATGGCCGGCATATTGATTAAAAATGCAGAAGCATTGGAAATTATGGAAAAGGTCGATACTTTAGTGGTCGATAAAACAGGCACTTTAACAGAAGGAAAGCCAACATTAACCTCAGTACAGGCCGTTAATGATTTTGTCGAGCAGGATGTTTTACGTTTCGCTGCCAGCTTAGAGCAAGTGAGCGAGCACCCGCTTGCCACGGCGATTGTAAAAGGAGTGCAAGCACAAGGATTACTGCTTATGCCGGTTGATGATTTTAACTCACTCACGGGGCGAGGTGTGACAGGTGTTGTTAAAGGCCATCACATTGCACTCGGTAATGCAACATTAATGGCAGAGCTAAATGTTGATATACAAGCCTTAACGGAACGTACTGATATTTTACGTGCAGAAGGGCAAACGGTGATGCTGGTAAGTGTTAATAATCAAGCAGCCGGTTTAATCAGTGTCGCTGACCCTATCAAGAAAAATAGTATTGATGCTTTAGAGCAGCTACATAAAAGGGACATAAAAATTGTGATGTTAACAGGTGATAATAAAGTGACCGCGCAGGCCGTTGCTCGGAACTTGAATATTGACCAGGTTTATGCGGATGTTTTACCCGAGCAGAAAGCAGAAGTGGTCAAACAGTTACAACAAGAAGGGCATATTGTTGCTATGGCGGGAGATGGTATTAATGATGCGCCGGCACTCGCGCAAGCTAATATAGGTATTGCAATGGGAACAGGTACTGATATTGCAATGGAAAGTGCTGGGATTACGTTGGTTAAAGGAGATTTATTAGGCATCGCCAAAGCGCATCATTTAAGCCAATTAACGATGCGTAATATTCGTCAAAATTTATTTTTTGCTTTTATTTATAATACCTTGGGTGTGCCCATTGCTGCTGGGGTACTTTATCCTTTCTTTGGTATTTTATTGTCACCGATGATTGCAGCGGCTGCCATGAGTTTTAGTTCGGTTTCTGTTATTAGCAACGCCTTAAGATTGCGCACTCTACCGCTTGATGAGTAAGCTATTTATGCGTTTTAACCACTCTACATGTGCGGAAGTAGCTGTATGCCTTTGATCATTTTATTAGCTTTGTTGCTGGTTGTTTTGACATTTTGGTTTCATTTTAAAGTGCTATTATGGCTCTCGAATTACGCGCCAGGCCTTGCCATATCTGATCAAAATCGTGTGTTAAGTATTATATTAGTGTTGTTTTTTGCTCATATGATAGAAATTGGCTTTTATGCCATTATGTTTGCCTGCTCCATAAATATTTTTGAACTTGGGACTTTAGAAGGAATTAAGGTGAATGACCCGATGGAGTATTTGTACTTTTCTAGCGTACTTTTTACATCATTGGGAATTGGTGATACCTATCCAATGGGGCATATTCGCTTTCTCACGGGAGTAGAAGCACTCAATGGCCTTTTGTTGATTGCTTGGTCGGCTTCTTTTACCTTTCTGGTCATGGGAGACTTATGGCCGCAGATTAAATGTTGTGATACTGATGAACCACCACCTGAAGGATAAATGCTGCAACGATGAAAGCTAACATTCATACCATTGTTATTAAAAGATTACTGAGTGCCAGTATTTTGATTGCGCTGGTGGTCTCTGCGATAGTGCTTTATATCGAGTTAGAGCGAATCGAAAAAAACGTGGTGCATATGGCTTATGAGGAGTCAATGCAATATGTTAGTTTTTATGATAAATATAAAAAGAATCAAAATGCTGATACTTTTCAAGTCTTTCAAGAAGAAATAAACGATCAGCTCAAAAAAAGCCATTTTATTATTCTGGAATTTTACAATGAAAAGCATCATTTGCTCTTATCACTAGGAACGGTTGATGTTGCTGAAATCAGAAACGAACTGATCAGAAAAGATCATAAATTACTGATGGATGATAATGTGAATTACAAAACTTTCTTTGTACACAATGCATTTACTAATGAGTTGTATATGGAAGTTGAAATTCCCTTTACGAGGCATGACAGTAAGCTGATTAATGGATATTTAAAAGGTATCTATAAGGTGTCTTCAAAAGAAGTTTGGAATATGGTTTATGATGCTGCTTTTGAATTGGCTCAATATATTGCAACCATTATTTTTACGGCGCTGGTTCTTTACCCCATTATTATCCGTTTAAATAAGGGCTTGCTTGCAAGTGCTAATGACTTATCACATGCCAATATTACGCTTCTTAAGGTATTAGGCGGCGCAATCGCTAAGCGTGATAGTGATACGAATACGCATAATTATCGGGTCACTATTTATGCGATTTATCTTGCTCAAGCACTTAAGCTAAAAAAACGCGAAGTAAGAGCACTTATTAAGGGCGCATTTTTACATGATGTCGGCAAAATTGGTATCAGCGACAGCATTCTTTTAAAGCCGGATAAGCTAGATGATGCCGAATTTAAGGAAATGCAACGTCATGTTATTTATGGGGTTGATATTATTAATAACAGCGAGTGGTTAAATGATGCCGTGGATGTTGTCAAATGCCATCATGAACGATTCGATGGTTTGGGATATTTTGGCGGTCTGGCCGGTAAAAAAATTCCACTGAATGCAAGAATCTTTACGATTGTAGATGTCTTTGATGCCCTAACGTCTAAGCGTCCCTATAAGAAAGCCTTTTCTTATGCCGAATCCATTGAAATTATTAAAAAAGGTTCTGGTTCTCATTTTGACCCAGAACTTGTCACGTTATTTGAACAAATTGCAGAAGAGTGTTATCTTCAACTAAGCATTATCAAAAAGGAAGATATTTTGAGTCAAAAACTAGATTTTTTGATAAAAGATTATTTTTTTTAAAAAAGATTAGGAAATCTTAATGATATGTGTGGCATGCATAATATGCCCATTGGGTTATTAAAGCTAAAGAATAGGGTAGAAGTGCCGATAATGTTAAAGCAATTTGGTTCATTTAACTGAAGTTGCCTAGCTTTTAGGGCGGTATATAGAGGTGTTAGCAGGGAGTTTTTACCATATCGCTTCTACTGATACTGCGAATATTAGCTTCTCAAATGATTGGGAAACTTCAATTATTTTTAGTGCTTAAATATTTTTAAATTTATAAGGAGACCATAATGGAAATTTCATCTGCAACAAGTATACTCCCTCAAGCGGCACCTACTGCTACCACACCGACTAGGGCAGAAGAGCGGCTTGAAGGGAATAGACCTGATAATGATGGTGATAAAGATGATGCTGTTAGTTCAGTTGCCTCTCAATCTACCAATACAACGGGCTCGATAGGGACTCGTATCAACGTCACTGTCTAAAGGTGTAATACCTGAGAGTAAAAAGGATGCGTTGCATGGTCGTATTAAAAACACATCAATGATATCCCTGTGTTTTTGGTATGGCCGTGCAATATCTAGGGATTGCGTTCTGCTAGCCCTAATAATAAAAATTCCCCCAATTTTGTTTGCGCGTTAAATTTTTTGCACGCCTGCTAAAAGCAACGCTAACTCAAGAACGCCTCAGCAACTCATTTTCTATGTTTTTAATATAGCACTTAATTTTTTAGTGACCTATCTGTCTTGTGTTAGCATGGCATTTTGTAACCACTTTATTGAGGTAACATGATGATACAGATTTTGCATGATAATACGCATATGACAAGGGCGAAAGTGCTTGCACAAACGATTACGACAGATGCTGAATACGCATCAATAGATACTCAGGCTAAAAGCAATGCTATTACAACCATTATTTTCTGGGGACATGGCGACTCATATGGGCTGTGCGGTAAAACCGATGATAAGTTGACAGAAATTATTCAAAAATGGCACAAGAAGAATAAAAGCACACTAAAAACAATCGAAATTATCACCTGCAATGCTCGGCATTCACAAACAGGTATTCAGCCGGCTTTTGTTGATGCATTAAGCGAAAAAACACTGACCAAAAGAGTAAAATTAAAACGAATTAAAATAAAGTTAAGGGATGCGCTGAAAATAAAGGCTTTACCAGCCATGGATCTGCCCTTAAATAAGCAAGGAGTTAGGCATGCTTACTCCGTTTTATTGGCAGAGACTGAAACCAATACTTGGGTTTATTTAGCGGCCCCGGCAGGCAAGCCGGAAAATTGGCCCGGTTCGGGGGATGATGGTTATTTAATGTCGGCAAAAAATCTCTTTGATTTTAAAAAAGTAGGCTCTAAATCAATTTCTTACAGAGGCCGCTTAGATACCAGAGCCGCAGAACTTAACACTGAACTTTTTGTAGGAAAAGCCGTGACAGATACGCCACGGTGGCAAATTATCAGCTCAGGTGAGCTAAAAGATTTACGTGATGCGTTGGTGGATGTGATTTGAATAAATTTGCGTGACATTCAAGCCGGCGTCTTTTTTTAAAAAGGAAATAACAATGAATATGACAAGACATGGTCTTTCTATTGGTATAGAAAGGGTGGGTAATGAGTTCTTTTTATCGCTAAAAGCCGTTGGGAAATTGACGCATGCTGACTATGAAGTGATTAATCCTTTAATTGACTCTGCATTAGCTGGTATCAGCACGCCTAAAGTTAAAGTCTTGGTCGATGGCACTGAATTGGAAGGCTGGGAATTAAGAGCCGCCTGGGATGATTTTCAATTAGGGCTTAAGCATGGCAACGAGTTTGATAAGATTGCCATTTTTGGCAATAAAAAATGGCAGGAATATACCGCCAAAATTGGTTCATGGTTTATATCGGGAGAGGTTAAATATTTTCAAGATTATGCAGCTGCATTACAATGGCTACATGATTGAGCGCATCGCCGCTCTTAACTGTATGATAAATGAGAGAGTAAAAAACGATGAAATGGCGAAATCGTCGGGTCAGTCAGAATATTGAAGACCGAAGAGCAGGCGGTGGGCGCAGACCCGCTAAAAAAGTGGGTGGGATCAGTGCCATTATTATTACACTGGCCGCCATGTATTTTGGTATTGACCCTAAGATTGTATTCAGTCTTTTGGAGAATACAGGCGGAGCGGTTTCTAGTAGCACAAATAATGCGCGTCCCTCGGCAGAGCAAAAGCAACTAGCACAGTTTACAGGGGTGGTACTTGCAGATACCGAAGATACTTGGAACAAATTGTTTCAACAAGAAAATATTCGTTATAGTGAACCCAAGTTAGTTTTATTTACGGACAGTGTGCGTTCTGCTTGTGGGCATGCCGAAGCGAGCATGGGGCCTTTTTATTGTCCTGGTGATCATAAAGTCTATATTGATCTCGGCTTTTATAAGCAATTAAAAATACGCCACAATGCCCCCGGCGATTTTGCACAAGCCTATGTCATTGCGCATGAAATCGGACATCATGTACAGACCCTCTTAGGGACTTCTGCAAAAGTGCGTAAAGCACAACAAGGCATGAGCCAAGCGCAAGCTAATCGGCTCTCCGTGAAATTAGAGCTACAAGCAGACTGCTATGCCGGTTTATGGGCGTATCACACGGAAAAGGCCAAACAAATACTAGAACAAGGTGATATTGACGAAGCTTTAAATGCAGCCAGTGCCATTGGTGATGATCGTTTACAAAAACAAGCCCGAGGCTATGCAACACCTGAATCTTTTACGCATGGCACTTCACAGCAACGTGTCTACTGGTTTAAAAAAGGGTTTACGGATGGAACGCTACGCGGATGCAATACCTTTTCGTAAGCGTAAATAACAGCATTCTCCTTTTTTAGTTTATTTTTTAAAAATATAAGAACGGTATCGCATAACAGCCTATTCAAGATTGCTATTTCGGCATACCCGTTTATAGTGACTCCCTAACGATACAATTAATTAAATCGTCTGGTTGTTTTTGTAACATAACAAAAATGACATGTGGCGCGGAGGAGGCGGCGATGCAATACCTAAAAATAACGCTGATAACATTACTTGTTGTATTGAATGTGGTGTTAACACCTGTCAATGCTAAAAATGACCAAAAAGTTGCTGTTGACCGGCATCGCTCTGCTTTAATCAGTGAAGGTGCTGTACTGGTTGCAGGTTATAATGAAAATAATATTTTTGGCAATATAATCAGTAATTTATACGGTTTTGTAGAATATGGGCAATTTGATAATGCCATTTCTATTGCTATGCAAGGCGGTAGACTGGCCGTCTTGACAAATAATGGTCGGCTTAGCTTGCAAGGCGTAGAGTTTGAATACATGACTTTGATAGCAAATGATGTGATTGATTTTGCATTAAGTTCTCGATACTTGCTTATTCTGCATGACAGTGGTGTTTTAACACGGATTGCACTAGAGCAAGCACCTGCGTCGGTTTTATCGTCCCCCCCTCCTACAACTGCTATCCATCTTGAAGGAGGAGAAAATAATATTGCACTTATCACAGAATCCGGCCTGCTCTATCTTGATGATCGCTTTGTGGCGGATAATGTTGACATGTTTGCCGTGGGGCAATCTGCAACACTCTATAAAACTAGACTTGGTAAGGTCTATTTGCTTGACAATATAAGTCTCGTATCAACGCAACTGGCTTTTGGTACTGATATAGTTAACCTTAGTGTAGGAGCGGAGTATCTTTATATACATTATCAAGATGGGCGGGTATTGGCCAAAGACACGCGCAATAACAGCAAATTAACTGCAATGAAGCAATTATGGGGGCTTGAGTCGATTCAAGCTAGCAATACGCATGCTTTAGCCAGAAAAGGAGCGGATGTATACGCCTGGGGCCAAAATCATTTTGGCCAGTTTGGCCAATTAACGAAGCCTTACGTTGATATAGAGAGAATGACTTATACTGCCACCTTAGTAGAATGATATTAAGCGTAGCAGTCTTAAAAAAATCGATTGGGCTGCTGTAGAGCTAAGGCAGTAAGGACTGAGGATGAAATAAAATCCCACACCAGTTTTGGAAGTTATAAAATTCTCAGTCCTGAAAGTTTATTGTTTTTTAATCTTTAGATGTTACACTTTTTGTTTGCGGTAAGAAAACCCCAACCCTAACAAGCCTAAGCTAAATAAGGCCAATGACTCGGGCTCTGGTACGGTTGTTGTATTAACGCTTAATGAAAAATTTTCTATCCCCCACGCTTCATCGCTCCCACCTTGCCAACCCGCACCATTCCCTGCAATGGCAATTTGTATGCTAGATGCCGTATGTGGAATAGCGGTTAACGGCGAATCGATCAGGTTAAACGCTTGGTCTAGCCAGCCGGTAAAGCCGCGCGCCACTTTACCTCCATTAATGTCGCTTAGCCCTAGTAAATTATTATTACTGCCTGATGCATTATTGTAAGTATCTTGGAAAACAGAGGTACCATCAACAGCTATGCTTAAAAAGTCAGGTGCAGGGCTACCATTAGTTGAATCCCAAGAATCAATAATGGCAAGCAAACCACCAATAGAGATACTATCATGAGCTGGCAAATTGTTTAATGTTAGCGTAGCAAGATTAGCACCAGCGGTAGGCCCGATATTGTAAGACGAAAGAAAGTTGCCGGAAAATCCAGCGGCGGTATAACCTTGTACTGACTGTAGAGAAGCTCCTGGGGTTGTCCAACTCGCGGTCACACCTGGAGCGATAACCGGGCCACTATCAAAATCATTGGAGTAAACTGATATAACTGCCGCTGAGGTGGTAATAGGCGCAACAAGGAGAAGGGCGGTGATAAGTCGTTTTTTGTTCATTTTGGATCTCCGAATCGTATTTGTCATTCATAAAAGATGCTATTGTTATGCCATTATATATTTTTGTTTTTCATAACAATGACTTGTAATTTGTTGCATTGGAGAGGTAATAGTAAATGTAAAATAAGCTGACGCTTTTATTTGATTATTAGCCTATGTTAAGTAATGTTGTAAAATAAATTGACATTTTTCAGTTATAGAGACGGTATTAAGGCAATATTTGTAAAATAAACTGACAGTTTGTAAAGCAGGGGGGAACACGCTTGATAATTTTTACTGCTAGAGGCTTCCTAAACTAGTGAACAAATAGACTAACAGCCAACCAATTGCTTTTCTAAGTTGCCTGTGCGCCAGTGCACAGGACATTTATCCCAGTTATAACCGTTTCATTGAATTAATGTCGCTCCGTGTTTGTAAAAACTACGCATTCCACGACATAAGACATTCAAAGGGGTTGCTGAGCATGGTAAATCCTCTGCAGGTTGGTTTACGAATTCACATTGCATATCGATGATCGAGGATATATTTCTAAAAACTGACCGAGCTTTTAGCGACCGATGGTGTTGAACTGATTACAATCCTTAGAAAAAGACATGAAGCCTAGGGTGATGATGGCTTTTGATGCTATTTTATTGGGAAAGCGTAGCATTATTGAAACCATTAACGACCAATTGAAAAATATTTTCCAGTTAAAGAACTCTCGGTATAGATCACTCACCAATTATATGATCAATGCGGCTGCCTGCTTGGTCGCTTATTCATATCAAGAAAAAAGCCAGCTCTTAATCTAAAAAGAGAGGATTTGTTGCCTTTGCTGTAATCCCTTATCCCGAATTCAGGTTAATGGTAGGGGATATTATTATGAGCCTTGCAGTTTGCGCGGTATTATCACGAGCAAGATAGTTCCCTATTCAAAGAATAGGTTGCTGATTTTAAGTGCTGTTTAGTTGTGGTGCGGAACGCTATACTATTGCCATTTTCAATTTAGCTAGACCCAGCCTTACGTTGTATGTGGAGTGTGTTCCAATAAGGCTGACTGCTTGCCCCCTTATATTAAGAATTATGCATATTGTCATTGTTTCCTCAGCACCGGAGCTTTATCGCAAGTTATTTAGAGGCTTGCAGGATATTATGGTGTATGCTCCCGCAAAATTTGAATGTCAGTTTGATAATAATACCAAGCTGGATGTTGTTTTTTTTGATGCGCAATTGGGGCAAACCCTGATTACGCAATACGCGCAATTTATACAACAGAAAAAACAGACTATTAAATGGTTGGTGATCGGGGCAGAGGATGTGCCGCAAGCACTTTTGTATTTGCAATTAGGTGCATCGGGTATATTAAGGCAGGTGAGCGAGCAAATATTGCAAGATTGTTTGCAGACTATAGCCACGCATCAGCTTTATTTAGATACTGAATGGGTGCAGATTTTAGCATTGCGCCATATTAAAAAAATATTATTACCCTTCAAAACTTTAACTGCCCGTGAGTATGATGTGTTTTGTATGTTAGCCGAAGGATACTCTATTGCTGAGATAGCTGAGATCTTATTGCTGAGTACAAAAACAGCTTTTAATTGCCAGACGCAAGTGAGAAAAAAGCTAAATTTAAAGACGCAAGCACAGTTTTATGCGCTTGCAAAAAAGCATGGACTTGTCAATTAGAAAACGCTACAATTCCCAAAAAATAGGAATTTTTCCTGATTTTTAAATAATCCTTTAAATTTTACTTTTTGGAATCTGATTATGAATAAAATAGTTTTTAGTGCAGCTTGTGTTTTAGCGGCCAGTGCAGCATTTAATGCGCAAGCAAGCAATCAAGGCCTAGATAAATGTATAGCCGCCATTCAAAAACAAAAAACCGGCGAGTTAATCAAGTTGGAAAAACTCAAAACAGCCGGTAAGACGGTTTATGAGCTTGAGTTGCAAGATGCAAATGGCTTTGAATGGGAGTTTATGTGTGATGCAAAAAGCGGCAAAATTTTAGAAACTGAATCAGAAATTGAGTCTGTCAATAGTGCCGCGTTTAAACGCAAAATGAAAGTAACCGAAGAAGATGCCAAAACAATCGCACTGAAAGCATACCCAGGTGTGATTGAAGAAGTCGAGTATGAAATTGAAGAAGATGGCGCGGCGAGTTATGAGTTTGATATTGTTAATCGCAAAGGTGTCGAAACCAAAGTAGAGGTTGATGCGACAACCGGAAAAATTATCGAAGTATCGGTTGAACAATGGGAAATTGGCGAAGAGGCTGACGAAAGACGCTAGTTTTGCTATTTGAATCACTAGGCTTTTCAATACCAGCCTAGTGATTTCTTCTTCTGTCTTAAAATATCTTTGTTGTATTATTTGACCACCAGCCCCCACGGGTAGCGACCCACTGCAATTGATTTGGTCACTTTCATCGCCTCTAGGTCGATAATGGAAAGGTCATTACTGACCCCGTTGCTGGTATAGACGCGTTTTTGGTTGGGGGAAAAAGCAAGGTTCCAGACACGTTGGCCAACCAGAAAATATTTTTCCACTGCCAGGGTTTGTGCATTAATTAACGCCACACGATTAGCAGGCCCTAAGGCAACCAATGCCCATTGGTTTTGCTTATCTACAATCACACCCACCGGCTGGATTTTTTCGGAACCGACCCCCGGAATATTAAAACGAATGGTTTTAATGGCGCGGCGGCTAGCGACATCGAATACGCTGACTGTGCCACCCATTTCTGAGCTTACCCATAGTTGCCGGCTATCTGCACTAAAACTTAAGCCTCTTGGGCGTGGATCGACCAAGGTATTATCAACGACCGTTAAGGTTTTTTGATCAATCCAATGCACCATATTGGTGGCCTCTGATGCACTGACCACCCATTTTCCATCCGGACTGACGGTAACCGCTTCCGGCTCTACGCCTACCGGTATGGTTTTAATGGCTTTTGCTTGTTGCGTATCAATCACGGTGACTAAACTGTCATCTTCATTGGAGACATAAAGCCGGTTGCCGCTAGGGTTCAGGGCAAATGTTTCCGGGTCTTCGCCTGAGGGAAATGTTCCCACCGGTTTTAACGTTGCAATATCAATAATCTGAATAATATCATCATCACTACTGGCGATATAAAGTTGCTGTTTGTTTTTGCTTAAGACAATGCCGCGAGGGCGTTGGCCAATGGCGATTGTTTTAAGTAATTTTCCGGCAATCGGATCAACAACTGCTAAGGCATTATCCTTTTCCAGTGTAATATAGATTGTTTCTGCGCCAATCTGGCAGCTCATCAATAATAAGACGGTGGTAAAAAAGTGCTTCATGATTTATCCCATACAATCGTTATAATGCAACTTTTTAAGATAGCATTTTTCAGTGTGTTCTGGGTGCTAGGCTATAAAATAAGGAGATTTTCCTAATGAGTTTGCGTTACCAAATCAGTATTAGGATTTTATTGATTTCACTGTGTATTCTCATTTTAGGCGGCTCTATTGGTATTTGGCAAGCCCGCCAATCAGTCAGCCAAGAAGTCGATTCCTCGATTAAATTAGCATTGCAATTGATTAAGATAGGGATTGGCACTCATAAAACACCGCAAACGGATTGGATGTTTCGTTTAAGCCATTTAGAGCAAACAAGGCACTTAAATATACAGATAAAAACAGCTACCGGGGATATGGTGCATATTTCTCAGCCGTCACCACAGAACGCGCCAGCGGATGCACCGCCCCAGTGGTTTATTGATTTAGTGGTCAGTGAATATCCACAAGTAGAATACCCGATTGAGGTCGGCCGCCATAAAACATTTGTGCTTATTATTCAGGCCAATCCCATGGATGAAATTATCGAAGCCTGGGAGGAGAGCATTGCTTTTTTTACCACCCTATTATTATTGGTCTTACTCACATTTTTGGCGATTCATTTTGTTTTTGATAAAACCTTGCAGGATATTAAAACGATTGTAGAACACCTTAAAGGCATTGAAACGGGGGATTATCAGAAAAAATTGCCTGATTTTTCCACCCGGGAATATAATGATATTGCTACGGCAATCAATCATATGACGCATGTATTAGATAGCACAGAAAAGCAAAATAGAGCGTTAACACAGCATTCATTAGAAATTCAAGAAGAAGAAAGGCAACGATTATCGCAAGAATTACATGATGAATTTGGCCAGTCACTAACGGCGATTAAAGTCATGGCGGTCACGGCGACGCATCAAAAAGCCGATACGCCCAAAATTATGGGTTCTGTGGTTGAAATTTGTGATCACTTAATGACGGTGGTGCGCTCCATGATGAAGCAATTACACCCTTTAATCTTAACTGAACTGGGGCTGAAAGCAACGCTGGAAGACTTACTGCATCACTGGGAGCTTAGAAGCGCATCAACCCGTTTTATTTTGCATTATGATGATGCCGTAGATCATGTAGAGCGTACGATTGTGATACAGGTTTTTCGCGTTATTCAAGAAAGTTTAACCAATATTGTGCGCCATGCCAATGCCAGCCAAGTCGATATTAGCCTGCAAATCCAGCCTGAAACTAAACAATTAGTCTTATCCATTACCGATGATGGCCAAGGTTGTGATTTGGAGCATTTGGCGCCGGGGTTTGGGCTATTAGGCATGGAAGAAAGAATTAAATTATTGGGCGGTCAGTTGACGATACACGCCCAAATCAACCAAGGTATGCAAGTGCAGGCACATATTCCCCTATGATAAACAATAAAATAAGCGTGTTACTGGTCGATGATCATGCGGTCGTCAGAGCCGGCTTTAAATTATTACTCGCGACATCTTCTAATATCGAAGTCATTGCCGAAGCAGAGCGGGGCGAACAAGCCATTCAGCTATATCAGTCTTATCAGCCGGATGTCATGGTTTTGGATTTATCCATGCCCGGCATTGGTGGCTTAGAAACCATCAGGCGATTGGTACAGCGAGATAATAAAGTAAATATTCTCGTGTTTAGTGTGCATGATGAACAGGTTTACGTCAGTCGTGCTTTAAACGCCGGCGCGAAAGGCTATATTACCAAAAACAGTGCGCCTGATATTTTGGCGGAAGCCATACAAAGCATTCAGCAAGGCGGTACGTATATTGAGCAGGGTTTGTTGAGTAAAGTGAGCGATGATTTGCCGGAACATGACTATCAGGCCATTATCCAAACCTTTTCAGCGCGGGAGTTTGATGTTTTTCGCTTGCTCTCGAAAGGCTTAACCGCACATAAAATAGCGGATGAACTTTGTTTAGGTTATAAAACCGTTGCCAACTATGTCACCACGATTAAGAAAAAGCTACAAGTCTCCAGTATTGCCGAATTAGCACATATTGCCATTGTGCTGGGCATTATGAAGCATTAGGTGTCAGGTTTCACCACGTTGTACCATGATCTTTCCTAAGTCCCTTATTATGTTCTTGGCATTTAGAACGTGGTTTTTTAAGAGGGAATAATTCCCGTATCAATATCGGAACCCTTCCCATTACAAGCGGGCGTTTATATTTGATAATATCAAATTTATACGCAGGTTCAATATGAAACTAACACGCTTGTTTTTAATATGCTTTGGTCTTATTTCTTTTGGGGCGCAAGCGCATGGCCCTACTCCTAAAAAAGCAGATAAAAGTATTCTTATCAATGCAACGCCCGCGCAAGTCTGGGAGCTTATCAAAAATTTTGATGAGATTGCCCGCTGGCATCCTGATGTTATCGCGAGTAAAGGCGAGAGAAGCAATGTTGCAGGTAGTGTGCGCACTTTAACTCTAGCGCAAGGCGAATTAAAAGAGAGTCTGGATTATTTCAGCAATACAGACCATGAATACAATTACCGCCTGCACACTGAAAATACGGCTGTTTTTCCCGTGAGTTCCTATACGACTGCTATACAAGTGATTGCCGAAGGCGATAAAAGCAAAGTGAAATGGAAAAGTCGTTTTTATCGCGGTGATACCGGTAATTCGCCATCTAAAAAGCTTGATGATGCGGCGGCTATCAAGGCGATGAATGATTTTATCTTAAATGGCTTGCAAGGTATAAAAGAGGCTTTGGAAAAATAGCATGTTGCGATTATTACTTGCCTGGTTGCTTTATGTGGCGGCCGCTTGTGTGTCTGCGTCCCCTTATTTTTATATTAATCAGCAACAAGGCGAGGGCGTACGTGTTTTTAACCGCTCAGACTTGAAGCTAACAACGACTATCCCAAGTCTGGCAGGGCCTGCCGGTATTGCCATTCATCCGCGTCAGCCGTGGTTTGCCATTACTTATCCTGAACAGGGGATGCTCAGTTTTATGGATAGTAATAAACTCATTCCTTTGGAGCATATTCCCGTGGGGGGGAGTCCTTTCGGTGTTGTCTTTGCAGGGCAGTATCTATTTTATACTGACTGGGAGCATCATATTGTCGGCGTGGTGCATCCGGGGACAGGGCGCGTTATAAAAAAGATAGCTGTCGGACAATCCCCGGCCGGTATCGCAACAAATGCTTGTGAATCACAAATATGGGTGCTGAACCGAGAAAGTCATAGTGTTACCGTATTAGATAGTCGTCAGTTTAAGGTCATTAAACAGATAGCTGTGGGCAAAGCTCCGTTTGCATTGGCATTAGATGATAAGTATGCCTACATTGCCAATGCACAAGACAATACGCTGAGCATTGTTAGTCAAGCGCAATTGACAGAAGTCAAACGAGTTAAGGTCGGGCGTATGCCTTATGGTGTGGCCGTCGACCAAAACCAACACAAGGTCTTTGTCAGTAATCAGTTAAGCAATAGCATCAGTGTTTTGGATACGCGCACGCAACAACTGACGAATACTTTTAAAACTGGTGCATATCCTGAAAATATTGCTGTGGATGTCGCGCATCAGCGTTTATTGGTCTTGAATTGGTTTGATGCCAGTTTGAGTGTATTTGATAGCCGGACAGAGCAAGAAATAAAGCGCATTCAGTTGGCAGAGGGCAGTCGCGCTTTCGGGCAGTTTGTGACTCAGCCGCAATATTGTCCCGCTGTACCCTAGTTGGCTATTTTATCCGCCTGTATCAATCCTTGTCGTGTTGCCATCAGCGTAAATTCTGCGATGGTTTTAACGGCTAATTTCTCTTTAATGGCGGTGCTGTGATTGCAAATGGTTTTATAGCTAAGGTGTAATTTTTCTGCGGCTTCACGGGAGCTGTATCCATTTGCCAATAAGCAAAACACGTCAAATTCGCGCGGCGAGAGTTGTTGGATTTTATATTCATCATCTTGCTCTGTAATCATATTCACGGCAAGTTGTTGCGCCATGCCGGCATCTATATAAGTGCTGCCTTGGGCAATGGCGCAAACGGCGGTAATCAGTGTTTCCGGAATGCTGGTTTTATTGATATAGCCTTTTGCACCGGATTTGATGGCGCGGGTGGCATAAATCAATTCATTGTGAATGCTAAACACTAGAATTTTGCATTGCGGATAACGCGCAATCAGTCGGCGAATGCACTCCAGTCCGCCCATGCCCGGCATGGATAAATCCATCACAACTACATCAGCGGCATGCTGTGCATACGTTTGGCATGCTGTTTCACCGCAATCTGCTTCATAAATAGTCCCTATTTTTTCTGATAGGGATAAATATGATTTATAGCCTGCCCTCACGACAGCGTGGTCGTCTACCAGTAATACGCTGATTTTGGTCATAATGCATTCAAAGTAAATAAAAGGTGCTCATCATGAACAACTCTATTCTTAAATGATATAGGAGCTTTTCCCGTTTATGGGCATTTGTTGTTAACGGGAATTATTCCTATAAGGAGGCGTGCTATATTCACGCTCAATTCATCATTTATTCCGTATTCAGACCGGAGGCCAGTCCCTAAAATAGGTTCAAAGTATTTACCAATTTGTTTGCTAACAAGATCAAGTGGCTGTATTTCAATTTAACTGAATTGGTAGGTACTTTATCACTTAAAGTTAACCGGGAGGAATTATGCAAATTAAAAAATTTGCTCGGAATATGGGAACAAGCATGCTGGTTTCCAGTGCAATTCTGGCTATGTCGCAACAGGCAAATGCCAACAAAAGATTGGAAGATTTATCAGAGCAGAATACTAACTGGGTCATGCAGACCAAAGATTATAATGCCAGCCATTATAGTGATATGTACCAGATTAATATTCAAAATGTCCATAAATTGAAGCCTGTTTGGTCGTTTTCTACGGGTGTGCTGAATGGACATGAAGGCGGGCCTTTGGTCGTTGATGGCATTATGTATATTCATTCGCCTTTTCCGAACAATATTTTTGCAATTGATTTAAGCGATCCGGGTCGAATTTTATGGGAATACAAACCTAAACAAAACCCTGCGGCTCGTGCAGTTGCCTGTTGTGATGTGGTGAATAGGGGACTAGCTTACGCGCCGGGGACAAAGGATTATCCACCGACTATTTTCCAAGATCAGCTAGATGGGCATATTGTTGCCATTAACGCCAAAACGGGTGAGTTGCTTTGGAAAATGGAAAACTCTGATATTTCAATGGGCTCAACACTTACCTCAGCACCCTTTGTTGCCAAAGATATGGTGATTGTCGGTAGTGCCGGTGCGGAATTAGGGGTACGCGGCTATGCCACGGCTTATAAAATTAAAGATGGTTCGCAAGTCTGGCGAGTGTATGCAACGGGGCCGGATAAAGATATCGGTATCGGCAAAGGGTTTAATGAAGATAACCCGCATTATGGACAATTTGGCCTAGGTACAAAAACATGGGAAGGGGATGCTTGGAAAATTGGTGGTGGTACCAATTGGGGTTGGTATGCCTACGATAGTGATTTAGAAATGATTTACTACGGCTCAGGTAACCCCGCGCCGTGGAATGAAACCATGCGTCCTGGCGATAATAAATGGACGATGACTATCTGGGGGCGTGATGTTAATACCGGTAAAGCTAAATTTGGTTACCAAAAAACACCACATGATGAGTGGGACTATGCCGGTGTGAATTACATGGGTCTATCCGAGCAAATGGTTAACGGTAAGAAAACCAAGCTATTAACGCATCCTGATAGAAATGGTTTGGTATATACCTTAAATCGTGAAACGGGCGATTTGGTCAATGCCTTTAAAATTGATGATACCGTCAATTGGGTTAAAAAAGTGGATTTAAAAACAGGGCTACCGATTCGTGACCCTGAATACTCAACACACATGGATCATGAAGCAAAAGGAATTTGTCCGTCTGCCATGGGGTATCACAACCAAGGGATTGAGTCTTATGACCCCAATAAAAAATTATTTTTCATGGGAACCAACCATATTTGCATGGATTGGGAACCGTTCATGTTGCCTTATCGTGCAGGACAGTTCTTTGTTGGGGCAACGCTTAATATGTACCCAGGACCTAAAGGTACTCTAGGTCAGGTCAAAGCAATGAACTCGGTAACAGGGGAGTTTGAGTGGGAAATTGCTGAAAAATTTGCCGTCTGGGGCGGCACAATGGCAACCGCCGGAGACCTTGTTTTCTACGGCACGCTAGATGGTTATATCAAAGCACTTAACTCAAATAATGGTGAAGAGCTTTGGAAGTTTAAGTTACCTTCGGGCGTAATTGGCCATCCCATTACTTACAAACATGAAGGCAAACAATATGTTGCCATCTATTACGGTGTAGGAGGATGGCCTGGTGTGGGCTTGGTCTTTGATTTACAAGATCCTACTGCTGGACTAGGTGCTGTGGGTGCATTTAAAGAATTAGCGCATTACACGCAAATGGGCGGAGGCGTGATGGTTTTTGCATTGGATTAAATGATTATGCAGAGGCTTTGCTTGCTAGCACTTTTGCAACAAAGCCTTTCCGGTAACGACTCTTTTTTGTAGATAAATTAAAGAACACCATGAGACTAAAGTTAATAATACCTGCGTTTATTGGCGCGATGCTACTTGTCGGTTGTACGGCAAATTCTGCACCTAAGCTGGTTGCAAACCCGACAGGTAAAGCACTGAAAGTCTGCGCGGCTGAAAATGAAATGCCTTATTCCAATAAACAGGGAGAAGGATTTGAAAACCAGTTAGCACAGCTATTAGGTCGCCACTTAAACCGTAAAATCAAATATGTTTATTGGCAAGACCCACGCTATTTTTTACGTGACTTTTTAGATAAAGGTTTATGCGATGTGGTGCTGGGAATTGATGCAGGTGACCCTCGGGTATTAACCGGTACGCCTTATTATCGTTCGGGGTATGTCTTTATTTCACGTACGGCAGATAATCTGGATTTAACAGACTGGGATAGCCCTGTGTTGCGTTCGGTACAGCGTATCGGTTTTATTCCGGGAACCCCTTCGGAAGTGATGATTCGTGCGATTGGCCGGTACAGCGATATGTTTAATTACAATAAAGAATTGGTCGGTTTTAAGTCGCGGCGTAATCAATATGTGAAATATGAAACGCATAAATTAGTCGATGATGTGGCGACGGGTAAGGCCGAAGTGGCCGTACTTTGGGGGCCGGCTGCGGCGCGTTATGTTAAAGCAGCTGCTACTCCCTTAACGATGACACTGGTGCCGGATAATAGTACGCGTGCCGATGGCCAGAAAGTGGGGCAACATTACAGTACCTCCATGGCGACACGCAAAGGCGACACTGAATTATTGCAACAGTTAAATCAGTTTATTGAGCAACGCCAAACCGAGATACAGGCGATATTGACAGCAGAAGGTATCCCTTTGCTATAGATGAAATGTCGATAGCCAGCAAATAATTAGGAAAAATAATGAAGTTTAAAAAAATAGCAATCACGACGGCGTTAGCAGGGCTTTTTGCAACGACCGGCGTACAGGCAGAGATTACATTGCGCCATGCAATACAAGGCACGGTATTGGATTTGAGTTTTGCTAAAAAAGGCGGCAATACACCTGCTTTTAAAGAGTTTATGCAAACGGGTAAAAATCCTTATAACACCGATAAAGAAGCCATTGAGCATGGGGAAAGCCTGTATATGACCGGTTGTTCCGGTTGTCATGGGCACGAGGCGGAAGGCAAATTAGGCCCAGGCTTAGCGGATGACTATTGGACATACCCTAGCATTGCAACCGATAAAGGTTTATTTGAACTTTTATTCGGCGGTGCGAAAGGCATGATGGGGCCGCAATATGTCAATTTTAATACCGATGAAATGTTGAAAATTATGGCTTGGATTCGTTCGATTTATACGGGCAAACCTAAAAAAGCAAAATGGCTGAAATAATCTTCAGGAGAGAAAAATGAAAAAGCGACAATTAACCCTAATGGTACTGTTGGCAGCAGGCGCATCGTTCACCGCGCAAGCTTATGACGGTACAAATTGTAAAGAACCGGGCAATTGCTGGGAACCCAAACCAGGCTACCCTAAAAAAGTAGCTGGTAGTAAGTATGACCCTCGGCATGATGCTAACGAACTGAATAAACAATCGGCCTCAATAAAGGAAATGGAAGCACGTAACAAACAGCGTGTGGCTCATTTTAACAAAACAGGTACCTTTGTTTATGATGTAGATGATCTTTAAATAGTTCATCTGACAAGGTTTTGCCTTGTCCCCCTTAAGGGGTAGGTGCGTTTTTATATTAAATTTTGGTGCAATAAGTAAAGATTTATTGATTGATTCTGCAAGGATGCGGGAAATAAATGTGTCAACATTTTAAAAAGGCAAGCGCAGGATGCGATCGCTTTGTTTTAGGCAATGCGGCTTGGCAGTGTATAGGTAGCTACTTGACTGTCAATCTTTACCGGCTTAAACAAAATCAGTGCATCAAATTTGTTGACCACGACTTTAAATAAAGTGCGTATCTACTTCTTTCCCAAGGCGTGTGCTATGGGTAAAGACTAATATTAAGCTTTTACTCCGGCTCTTCCTCCGAGCCGGAGTTTTTTTTGGAAAAATTATGTTGAATACTCAGCTCAGCGACTGGCGAGAGGCCGCTTTACAATTCGAGCAACAGATAAATAACACTATTTTAGGGCAAGAACGCGCAGTCAGGCAGGCAGTTATCGCTATCTTTGCTCGTGGACATGTTTTATTGGAAGGCAGTGTGGGTGTTGGCAAAACGACGTTGCTACGTGCACTAGCACAAGGATTGGGTGGAGATTATCAACGTATTGAAGGCACGATTGATTTAATGCCGGCTGATTTGATTTATTACACCTACCTTGATAAGCACGGCAGACCGCAAGTTGATCCGGGGCCTTTGCTAAAACAAGGCAATCGCTTGGCGACTTTCTTTTTTAATGAAATCAACAGAGCTAGACCACAAGTACATTCCTTACTATTAAGAGTAATGGCAGAGCGCAGTATCAGTGCGTTTAATCAAGAATATCATTTTCCGCATATGCAGGTGTTTGCCGATAGAAACCGTATCGAAAAAGAAGAAACTTTTGAATTGCCGGCGGCGGCGCGTGACCGCTTTATGATGGAAATTCATATTGATATGCCGGCGGATGAATCGATATTGCAAGACTTAGTTTTTAATCCGCGTTTTCATGATGTTGATCAGTTAATCGCCGAGATAGCGCCGGGTAACGTGGCCTATTATCAGCTCAATGAGTTAGCTGTACACATACAACAAAGCATTGTGCCGAGTCATGCTTTACAACAATACGCATTAAATTTATGGCAAGCCGGTAGCAAGCCGATGGAATATGGCATTCAATTAAGTGATGTGGACATGACGGAGCTTATTCAGGCGGGGGCAAGTCCTCGTGGAATGAGTTTTTTAATTAGAGCCGCAAAAGTGAATGCATGGTTGCATAACAGAGATATTTTATTGCCGGAGGATTTACAAGCCGTTTTCGTTGTTACGATGGCGCACCGAATCTTTTTAAACCCAATTTACAGCTATCGCCAAGAACAATTGATGCCGGCATTGATGCATGCCATTCTCAATGCGGTAGCCGCTCCTTAAATAGACTTATGACGCGACAAGAGTTTTTTAAAATAATAACCCCGGCCAGTGGTTTTGGAAATTTGCTTGGGGTTTATATTAACTGGACCGGTGTCGGTTTTATTACCGCGATTATTGCCGAACGCCTCGATCATTTCAGTGGTGTATCTTATGCCGCGTATTATACCAACTCACTGAACTCCGCGATTGGGGTCAAGTTTTGGGCATTAATCAGCATTGTCGGTTTGTTGTTATTGGGTCTTTGTTTGCCGGTTATTTATTTAGAGCAACATTTTGTGCAAATCAAAGCCGGTTGTCAGCGTTTGCGTTATTTTACCTATGGCTTTTTTTTAGTCGCATTTGATGAAGGTGCGCTAATGTTAGGCATATTACTCGCTAATTGGGTGCATACCAATGACCGCGCCGAATTATTAACCAGTCAATCTTTTTTATTTACCGATGCAGGGATATTTAATATTGTTGCCTTAATGCTGGCAAATTCTATGCTCTGGTTATTAGGTGAATCTTTATATAACCAGGCGCATAAAAACTATTCCGGTGTGGTTAATTTTATCGTACGTAGCCCTCTAAAATACAGTGTACCTTCGTACTTATTATTGAGCGCAGGGCTGTTGTTTTTGATTATTAATCAATCTTAATATGCCCGCAGAGACTATTTTTTATTACCGGAAATTAGGTCAAAACAGTCTTTTTCCGGGGGCGCATATGAGTCGGGTGGCAGGAAGCGGCCAGCTATTCAAGCAGCATCAATCTTTAATCAACATGCCAGACCCACGCCATATTGATTTAAGAGCCAGTCTGCTCGACCCTTTCTCGCGTTTTCAAGTCAAAACATTTCAGCAATTATCACGCCTGGATGTTTTTTTACTGGCGGATTTGTCGGCTTCAATGCGCTTTGTCGGAGCATATGATAAGCGTCAAGCATTGGTCGATTGCTTATTGTCGGTTGCGCAATCTGCACACGCAATGCACGACCGTTTCGGTTTTGTCGGTTGGGGGCAAGGTATTGATGCCTCCTTTTTAATGGCACCGGCGAGTTTACAGCAAGGGCGAGTCTCGGCGATGGCAGAGCAGTTGTTAAGCACACGTTTGACAGGGCAAGGGGACAACATATTGCATGTGCACCGCTATTTGCCACAGCATTCTGCATTGGTCTTTTTGCTCTCTGATTTTCATATGTCACTGGATAAAATTAAACAACAAATGCAAGGGCTTAGTGCCCATACGGTCGTGCCGCTTGTTTTATGGGATAACATCGAACAGGGAAATTTACCGGCCTGGGGCTTGGTCAAGTTTTCCGATATGGAACAAGGTCAGACGCGGACACTATTCATGCGCCCTAAATTACGGCAAAAAATCAAACAGGCTTTTGCACAGCGTAGGCAGCAATTACAGCAATGCTTTCGAACATTTGGCTGTGAGCCGCTTTTTATCGAACAAGGCTATCGTGCCGAATTACTCAGTCAGTATTTTTTACAGCATGGGAGTCGGTATGCACTTTAAATCTTTGTTACTGCTTTTATTGAGTGTCTTATTAAGTAGCTGTTCAGATTCAATCGACCGACCCATTCGTTTTTTTCAAGTGCAAACACCACGCCCCTTTGGTTATGTGATTGGAGATACCATCATGCAACGTATTATTATCGAAACGCGCCCGGGGTTGGCCTTACAAAAAAACAGCTTACCGGCAAAAGGGCGTATTAATCGCTGGTTAAATTTACAAGATATTACGATTAAAAGCGTAGCGGGCGGGCAGGGGACGCGCTACCAAATCGACTTGGTTTATCAACTATTCTATGCACCTTTAACCGTTAAAATGTTGGAAACCCCCAGCTTTACTCTGCAATTCCATCAATTTGGCAAAACCATAGCCAAGAAAGTACCTCGGTGGCATTTTACCGCCGCCCCGTTACGAGAACTTGCCATTCGTAAAGACGCGGGAAAAGACTATATGCGCCCTGATGCGCCCGCGCCTTTAATTGATAATCGCGCGGTATGGATTCGTGTGGCATTATTTTTAGCACTCGCCTGTTGCCTAGGCATTTACCTCGCCTGGATTTATGGATTATTACGCTTTTTACCGCGCTATCACATCTTTAAACGCCCTGTCCGTCAATTAGCGCACTTAGCCGAGTCAGATTTTGCCCGTATGTTGCGCATTATGCACACAGCATTAAATCGGCTCAATGGCGCACCCTTATTTCCTCATCGTTTGCCGGCATTTTACCAACGCTTTCCGGCCTATCAACAGCTTGATGATGAATTGCGCTGGTTTTTTGACTGCTCGAATCACTATTTTTTTAGCGTAGATAGCAAAATACAACCGGGAGATGATGCAAAAATAAAAGCACTTTGCCGCCATTGTTTACAGGTAGAACGAGGGATGAGATGACTTTTTCGGTTGATTACCCCTGGGTATTATGGGCATTGTCACTGGCATTACTACCTTTATTGAATAATGGTATGCAACAACATGACTACCCATCGGTACAAATTTTGCCGGCTGACGCGCTCTCCCTTGTTTTTTCGGCTTTAATAAAATTGCTCGCTATTGCGGCCATCGTCAGTTTAGTTTTGGCTCTCGCAGGGCTTAACCGTGGTGAGCAAACGCGTGAGCGTATCGGCTATGGTGCGCATATTGTATTATTGCTGGATCGCAGTAAAAGTATGGACTATACCTTTGCCGGCAAAACGCCGGATGGCCAAGAAGAATCCAAAGCCAGTGCAGCCAAACGATTATTAACGGAATTTATCCGGAAGCGAGAGCATGATCGTATCGGTGTAGCAGGTTATAGTACCTCGCCCTTATTTTTTATGCCCTTAACCGAAAATAAACCCGCAGTATTAGCCGCCGTTTCAGCTACCGACTTGCCTGCTTTGGCCTATACCAATATCAGCAAAGGGCTGGCAATGGGATTGTCTTTTTTTCAACAACAAACCACACAAACAGGGGCGCGTATTATTTTGTTGGTTTCA
>JALSIU010000086.1 GCA_026989715.1 Methylomonas sp. | reverse complement strand
ACTGTGCATCCATCAGTGGTTTTAAGGTTGTAAGCAAACTACCAAATAAATTAGGGATGGCTTTTTCTTGTGCCGCCAAAAGCTGCTTCATATGCTCACGCTGTGTCGGCTTTGAGAAACAGGCGGGACAGTTTTCAACGATTACCGGCAAGTTATTTTCTTCAGCAAAACGAGCAAGTGCTTGCTCACGCACATAAACAAACGGGCGAATGATACGGCAGTCACCTTCATCATTCAGATAGTGCGCCTTCATCGTATTTAACCGCCCTCCATGAAACGCAGACATCAAAAAACTTTCAGCCAAATCATCAAGGTGCTGCCCCAAAGCCAATACATTGTAACCTTCATTGCGCGCGGTTTTATACATTAAGCCACGTTTGATGCGTGAGCAAAATGAGCAATACGAATCTCCCTGCATCTGCGTTTCTGCCAACTCTAGAATAGGTTCTTTCACATAAAAATAAGGCACGCCAAGCGATGACAAGTAAGGGATTAAAGGGGATGGATCAAAACCACCTGACTGCGGGTCTACCGTGATTGCGCCTAGGCTAAATTGAATCGGCGCATGTCGCTGAAAATGCAACAGCACATGCAATAAACTTAAAGAATCTTTACCGCCTGATAAACCAATTAATATCTTATCGCCTTCTTTTATCATGCCAAAATCACTAATAGCACTTCCCGTAAGGCGACGTAGCTTTTTTGGTAATGTAAGGTTTTGGGGTTTATTCTTCTGCTGAGTCATAATTAATGAATATAATCATGTTCCACTAATTGCACAAGACATGATGTTATCATTACGAGCATTGCAGTCGCTTATTAGTTATGCAACCATAAAGCCATGAGCGCGATACCCAATACTGTACAAATTAAAAAACATCACAGCCAAACCTCGCTGACTCATATGGCCTGTCCAGAATGTGACTTATTACAAGCCATCCCGCCCTTGGCGGTAGGCGAATCAGTACTTTGTTTGCGTTGCGGTAAGTCATTATATACGCACCATAAAAATTCGATTGATCGAAGTTTAGCATTTGCTATCACCGGCTTGATACTTTACATCATTGCCAATATGTTTCCGCTACTGTCATTAAAAGCTTTAGGGTTAACGCAAGATAGTACTTTGATTTCGACAGCATTAGCCTTGTTTCAGGCAGACCGACCTTTCTTAAGCGTTGTTATGCTATTAACAACCATTATTTTTCCTGCCACCACATTAATCGGTACAATCTATATTTTAATACAGGTAAAAACGAATACGACGGACGCCTTTACCGCACCGTTATTTCGTTTTTTACAAAGCACCGACGCATGGGGCATGTTAGAAATTTTTATGCTAGCAATGTTAGTGGCAATCGTTAAACTGGGCGATGTTGCCGATGTAATCTTTGGCGTATCTTTATATGCTTTCGTGTTGCTAATATTATCCTTAACTTTATTAAGCGCATCGCTCGACCCTCATGATGTTTGGAATAAATTGCGCGAGAAAAAAGGCTAATACGAATGAACCTGAAAACAGCTCGACAAGCAGATTTAATCGCTTGCCACTTTTGTGACACGCTCAATCAAGTCCCTAATATCGACGAAACGGCAAACGCTAAACAAGAATATTATTGTTCATGCTGCCAGTCAGAAATTCACTCACGCATCCCTAATAGCTTAAGCACGACATGGGCATTATTAATTTCTGCAATTATTTTATACATTCCTGCAAATACTTTACCCATTATGACGGTAGTCATGTGGGGCGATGGGCAACCCGATACCATTATGAGCGGTGTATTTCACTTGCTGGATAGTGGTATGTGGCCGCTGGCTTTACTGATATTTGTGGCAAGTATCTTTATACCTGTACTTAAATTAATTATACTCACGGGCTTGCTGTTAAGCGTATATTTTAAAACCCACTGGAAGCCACGAGATAGAACCGTGCTGTACCGCATCACTGAATTTGTTGGACGCTGGTCGATGGTGGATATTTTTGTCATTGGTATTTTAGTATCGCTAGTACAATTTGGAAATACGGCAAGCGTTAGTGCAGGAATAGGGGCGCTATCGTTTGCGGCAGTAGTTATCTTAACGATGTTTGCAGCGCATAGCTTTGACCCTCGCTTAATTTGGGATGTCATTGATGATGAGCGGCTTGTGCAGCATCAATTTCAACAAGTAAATAAAACATAAAAAGTACACGATAATAATGACAACCCAACAATACCCAACGGCGCAAATTAAGCCGAAATCTCGCTTCTCCTTGATCTGGCTTATCCCCTTTTTGGCAGCATTAATTGCTGGCTGGCTGGTGTTTAAATATTACAGTGAGCGTGGCTCTATTATCACCATTACTTTTGATAACGCGGCGGGTATTGAAGCAAAAAAAACACCCATACGTTATAAAGATGTACAGGTCGGTAAAGTAAAAAAAATAAACCTTAGTGATGACTTAAAAAAAGTGACTGTCACCGCCGAAATATTCCCCGAAATGGCAACCCATCTTGGTGAGAAAACACGCTTTTGGATTGAGAAACCACGAGTAACACTTAAAGGAATTAGTGGCTTAGATACCTTGTTATCAGGCGTTAATATCAGCCTTGACCCTGGTGAAGACGAAGGTGTGGAGAGCTTGATTTTAGAGCATTATGAGGGCCTCGCCAGCCCACCCATATTCACCAGCGGCGAAGAAGGAACCTTACTCGCTTTAAACACCCAGAACCTAGGTTCGTTAGCGGTAGGCTCACCTGTTTATTACCATAAAATTAATGTCGGTGAAGTAACCAGCTTTAAGCTTAATGAGGCAACATCAGCATCAAGCCAGCAAACGGTTGACGTGTCGATTTATATCCGCGCACCCTATGATAAAAACATCAAAACCAATACTCGATTTTGGAATGCTAGTGGTTTAGATGTAAGTCTTACTTCATCAGGGGTCTCAGTGCAAATGGAATCCCTTACATCATTATTAATTGGCGGCGTTGCCTTTGAAACACCCGCCAATGAACTGGGTTATACACTTGATGGCAATATGGTTACCTTTAAGCTGTATGATACCTACAAGCTTGCCAAAGATGATACCCAACGGTTAAACAAACTGTTTTATACCATGTATTTTGAAGATAGTTTACACGGCTTAACAGAAGATTCATTGATTGAATATAACGGCGTAAGTGTCGGTAAGGTTGAAAGCATACGACTAAAAAATGGGCTCAATACCGCACAACAAAATTTGAACATTAAAACCGTGGTTAAAGTTTCTCTAAGGATTGATAAATTCTCACCCAATGCGAATAAAGAAGCAGCAGAAAGAACACTGCAAAAGCTCGTTGCAGAAGGCTTGCAAGGTCAGTTAGCCGTTGCCAGTTTGGTGACTGGCGCTAAATATATTTCTCTAAATAAAGTTAAGCTTAATGTCACGGAGCAGTATGTTTTAAAGCCAACCTCATATTTGAATTCCAGTATTTTCCCCACTATGGTAGAAAAAACTTCACTACTTAATTTTGATGCAAAGGAAATGACGGATGAACTGAATAAAGCACTGGTTAGTGTTAATAATTTAATCAACTCAAAAGACATTAGAAAAACCCTAAAAGGCTTAGCGGCAACCTCCAACAGCTTGGATAAAATAACCCGACAGCTCGCCAAAAAAGGCTTCTCGGGCGAGCTAGTTAAAACCTTAGCAAACTCACAAAAAGCCATTAAAGACATTAGCGTATTAATTGGAGATAGCCGAAAAACCATGCAAAGCCTCACCAATGCATCCAATAAATTACAAAAAGATGCCAGTCACAGCATGAGAACCTTTAGCAATGTGAGCAACAAACTGCAACGCGACACCAGTAAAACACTCAGCGCAATTAACCACACACTTAAATCAACACTCAGCGAAGATTCTGCAATGCAATACAAATTACAACAACTAATGAATGATTTAAGCGAGGCATCCAACTCATTCTCGGTACTGGCAGATACCATTCAACGTAAACCAAACTCAGTGATTATAGGGAAATAAAAATGATAAAAAACATAATCAAAGCAACGATAGCGGGGCTAATAATAACCAGCCTAAATGCCTGCTCCAGCGTATTAAATACCTCCGACTCAGCCCTCGGCGATACTCACTTTTACTCCTTAGTTGCCCTTGCGCCTGTAAGCACCGCAAACAAAAGCTCGCTACGCATTGGTGTCGGCCCTGTAGAAATCCCACGCTTACTCAATCGCCCACAAATTATCAGCCGTAAAGATAATACTGAAATCCTCATGGCAGAAAAACACCAGTGGGGAGGCTCCTATAAAGAAGAGTTAATCCAAGCACTCACCGACAATCTATCAAACCTACTCAATACCGATAATATTGAGCAATACCCGTGGAAATTCTCCTTCAAACCTGCCTATAGCGTGCGTGTGAATATTGAACGCTTTGATGGGCAACTCGGTAAATCAGTCATCTTGAAAGCCCGCTGGCGTTTAT
>JALSIU010000085.1 GCA_026989715.1 Methylomonas sp. | reverse complement strand
CCTAATAAACTTAAATAAGCTAAACTATACCTCACTTGCAGTCGCTTTATAAAAAAGCACGCAATCTATGCAACGCACTGCACACAAAAGCCCTAATTACCCCATATTTTTTATGTGATTTATGCGGCACTAGGGATAGATTTTATTGCCAAATAAAAACATTTTTACACACTAAACTAGCATATGGAAAATCAAGAAAACACACCTTTATACGCAGATGCAGACATTGATCGCGCTGCGCGTTGCCTTAAGGCCATGTCACATCCACTACGCCTAAAAATCCTTTGTGTTTTAGGCACTGAAGCCATCAGCGTACAAGACATTGTTGAAAAAGTGGGGACGAGCCAAAGCAATATCTCACAGCACCTTGCCATTTTGCGCGAAAAAGATATTTTAAACTTCAAAAAAGATGCCAACCGCGTTTTCTACTATATTGACGACCCGCGCATGCTGAAGTTAATTGATATGATGCGGCAAATTTTTTGCAACCAATGCTAAAAATAAAAAATCAATAACCGCCATGACGGCCTCATAACACAGCTTACTCACCATAAGTTAAGCTGTGTTATGCTACAAAATAGTCAGGTTAATGATAATTTTAAACCTTTTTAGCAAAAGAGACGGCCGGCACTCGAAGGTATCACTTGCTATCGCCCCACTTCCCACCTTAAAATATGCAGTTAACTTTTACCTCGCTTCCTTCAACACACCTAACCAAATAAAAACTCATGATGGATCAATATATCGAATTCGCCACTAATCACTGGATGCTAGTTGTCGCATTTATTGCGGTTGTTTATTTTTTAATTCAAGATATTGTTGAAGCAAGTTTGCGTAAATACCAAACAATCTCCCCAATGTTGACGGTCACCAAACTAAACTCCGGCAATCCCATCATCATTGACGTACGTGAAACAGGAGAATTCAATAAAGGCCATATTGCCGATGCCATCCATATCCCGGTCGCCAGCATCGAAAAAAACCTAAATAAAATTGAACTCTACAAACAAGATGATGTCATTGTTGTTTGCCATACCGGAACGCGTTCCGTAACAGCCTGCCAACAACTTACCAAACTAGGCTTTGAAAATGTCTATTTAATGACAGGCGGCATGCAGTCTTGGGAAGAAAATAAATTACCTGTCGTGGTTGAAAAAAATAACAAAAGCAAAAAAAGATAAACGCTTACACTCTATCAATCAGTCCTTTATTTAAATTTTTATACCTAACATAACTAACGTAAAATTATGGCCGAAGCAAACACAGCACAAGAAAAACAATTTTCAATTCAAAAAATCTTCACCAAAGATATTTCATTTGAATCACCCGGCACGCCCCAAATTTTTACCACAAAATGGGAGCCAGCCGTTGACTTCAATCTAAGTACTGATGCTAATGATATGGATGAATCCATGTACGAAGTCTCTCTAACCGTCACCATTACTGTTAAAACAGGGGATGAGGTTGCGTATTTAGTAGAAGCCACCCAATCCGGAATTTTCAACTTAGCAGGTTTTACCGACCAAGAAATGGGGCCGATGCTAGGGAGTTTCTGCCCTAATATTTTATTCCCTTATGCACGTGAAGTCGTTTCCGACCTCGTAGCTAAAGGCGGATTTCCACAATTGTTGCTGGCACCGGTTAATTTTGATGCTCTCTATCAACAACATGTGCAACAAGCGCAACAACAAGCATCCGGCACTAACACTTTAAATTAAGCAAGCAACAATCATGACCAGCAAAATCAGCGTATTAGGTGCAGGCTCGTGGGGCACAGCTCTCGCCATTCAAGCAGCAAGAAATGGCAACCAAACCATGCTCTGGGGACACCACCCCGAACATATCAATAATCTAATACAAGATAGGCAAAACAAACGCTACCTTGCTGGTCTCACTTTCCCTGACTCACTGCAAATTACCGATAATCTACAAATCGCCGCACAATATAGTGAAATTCTCTTAATTTCAGTACCGAGCCATGCATTCAAAGAAACCTTGGCAAAAATAAAGCCCTTAGTCCCAAGTAATATCAAAATTGCTTGGGCCACCAAAGGCTTTAACCCCGAAACAGGCGAATTACTTCACCAAACTGTCGCTAATATTTTTTCACCGGAAACGCCGGCCGCCATTATTTCCGGCCCCTCTTTTGCAAGAGAGGTTGCCGCCGATTTACCGACTGCCGTCACCATTGCCGCCACTCTGCAATCTTTTGCTGATGAACTGGCCAATATCATGCACAGCCCTCGCTTTCGCACCTACACCACAACAGACATCATCAGTGTACAAGTCGGTGGAGCGGTTAAAAACGTACTCGCTATCGCAGCCGGCATTGCCGACGGCATCGGCTATGGTGCCAATACTAGAGCCGCACTCGTCACTCGTGGTATCGCTGAAATTATTCGCCTGAATAATGCACTAGGCGGCAAGCAAGAAACCCTAATGGGGATGGCAGGGCTAGGAGACCTTATCCTAACCTGCACCGATAATCAGTCGCGTAACCGCCGCTTTGGTTTAGCACTGGGCAAAGGCCAAGATAGAGCCGCAGCTATCCAAGAAATCGGCCAAGAAGTCGAAGGCATCTCTGCCGCAAGAGAGACCTATCGACTTGCCAAAGAATATAAGATTGAAATGCCTATTACCGAGCAAACCTACCATGTGCTTTACGACGGCTTAGCACCCATGAGTGCCGTACAAAACTTACTGCAACGCGACCAAAAATCGGAAGCCATTTAGCCCGAGCAATACGCGTGGATTTTGTCGATAAAAAAACGCGCTCCAAAATGATGGCCAAAATCAAAGGCCGCAATACGCAACCAGAACTCACCATTCGTTCATTATTACACCAACAAGGTCTCCGCTTTCGCATTCACGACAACACCCTCCCCGGCACACCCGACCTCGTATTCAAACAACATAAAGCGGTCATTTTTGTACATGGATGCTATTGGCATCGCCATGAACATTGCAAACGCGGTGCTAGCACACCCAAACAAAATAGTGGTTTTTGGCTAAAAAAATTTACCGCTAATTTACATAGAGACGGCCAAGTTTATGTTGCTCTAAAATTGCTGGACTGGCGAGTGGCGATTATCTGGGAATGCGCAGTTCGTGATAAGGAAAACCTAGCCAAACATATTAAAACATTAAAAACATGGCTAAAATCCAAAAATGAATATATTGAAATACCTGAGATATTACCTGAACTTAATGAATCTTAACTATCTATAACTAAGCATTAGGCCAGTGTCGCAGTACGAGAAATATTTAGCCCAAAACGCTCAATTTTACGATACAAAGTCGTCCGAGTAATCCCTAGCTTCTTAGCCGCAAGAGAAATGTTCCCCTCACATTCATACAAGGCAACTTTAATACCACGCAACTCCCAATCAGCAAGACTCATTGCACGACTCTTACTTATATCTTCATCAACCGATACACAAGTCTGCGAGCTTTTCCACTCTTCCATAAAATCCATGGGCAAATCTTGCAAACCAATATTCTCATCCGCTGCCGTAAATAATGTTGCCCGAATAACATTAATAAACTGCCTAATATTGCCGGGCCAAGGGTGCCGGTAAAATAATTCGATGACTTCCGGGCAAATATTGATACCCGCCTCACCAATAATATTATCAATCTCTCGTTGCAATAGAAATTGAATAATCTGCCGCTTGTCTTCACGCTCACGTAATGCAGGTAGGTGAATTTGCGCACCATTCAAACGATAATATAAATCTTGACGAAAACGCCCCGCTTTAACAGCATCAGATAACTGCACATTCGTTGCTGCAACCACTTGCACATCAACTTGAATAGGGTGAGTCCCTCCTACCGGCGTAAACTCAGATGACTCCAACACACGCAATAAAGTGGACTGCAAATCAATACTCATATCACCGATTTCATCAAGAAACAAAATGCCGGTATCTGCCAGCATAAACTTTCCTGGCTTACCGCCACTCTTCGCCCCGGTAAAACTCCCCGAAACGTAGCCAAATAACTCACTTTCAATCAACTCTCGTGGAATAGAAGCACAATTGATAGCAATAAGGGGCGCATCTTTTCTAGGGCCTGCCTGCTTCAGCAAATTCACAAAATGATCCTTGCCAACCCCCGACTCTCCAGTAATTAAAATAGGGACTTTGTGCTGTTGTAATTTTACAGCCTGATCAATATAACGATTTAATTCAGCAGTTACCGATGAAGAATACTCCAGCTCACCCCTATCCTGTGCAGGCTGAAAAGTAATTTTCTCCAATACACGCACTTGTGCCGCAGGATTTTTCGCTAATGGCAAATTAGTATTCACCAATACACCAATCAAGTGTAAAAAAGCAAATAAAGAACTCATTTTCTCTCGGTGATCACTCACCAAACCAATAACAGCCAATAACTCACCCTCATCATCCAGCAACGGGTAACCTACTGTTGTGTAGGGGTGCAAAATACTTAAATAATGCTCCATCCCTTGAAAAGCGACGGGCTTTTTCAACTTTAATG
>JALSIU010000084.1 GCA_026989715.1 Methylomonas sp. | reverse complement strand
ACCAGACAAATCTAATACAACACGAGATAAAGCCTCATCTAAGGGAATATAAGCATGACCATAGCGGATAATACCTTTTTTATCGCCTAAAGCTTTTTTAAGTGCTTGCCCAATAGTAATACCGGTATCTTCAACTGTATGATGAGCATCTATATGCAAATCGCCATTTGCCTTAATGTCGAGGTCAAACAAGCCATGACGAGCAATTTGTTCCATCATATGGTCAAGAAAAGGTACGCCTGTTTCTGCTTTAAATTGACCGCTCCCATCAAGGTTTAGCGTAACCTCTATTTGAGTTTCCAGCGTATTACGCGAGACTGAAGCTGTACGAGATGTCATGGCATATCCAAAATGTCAGAATAAAAGTGCATAATAACTGTTTCCGAGACAGGTTTGAAGAGGTATGATACCGGCTATGGCTCAAACTAATACTGTAACTCCTTTATTTAATGATCTTGCGAAAATTGAACATGACCGAAATGTGGCATGTCATGCTTGCTCACTTTATAGCCTATGTCTACCATTAGGGCTTGATAACAATGATCTAGTGAAGTTAGATACTATTATTGAGCGTAGCCAAAATTATAAACGAGGGCACACCCTTTTCACCTCGAAGCAACCGTTTAAATCTTTGTTTGTTGTGCGCTCGGGATCATTTAAAACTACGATTTCCGCGGCAGACGGACGCGATCAGGTCACTGGGTTTTATTTCCCCGGTGAATTTATTGGTCTTGATGCTATTCATCAACAGAACTATCCATCTAATGCAAGATCATTAGAAAGTAGTAGTGTGTGTGAATTGCCGTTTAGCAATCTAGAAGACATTGGCAAAGAAATGCCTCAATTACAGATACAGATGTTAACAAGGTTGAGTAAAGAGCTTGCCGGTGATAAAAACTTAATGTTATTACTAGGTAAAAAAACCGCAGATGAAAAATTAGCAACATTTTTATTGTCATTATCTAAGCGTTTTCAAGAGCGCGGCTTTTCTGCCACAAACTTTCAATTGAGCATGTCTCGTAGTGATATTGCTAATCACCTAGGTTTAGCGGTAGAAACCGTAAGCCGACTTTTTTCCAGATTTCAAGAAGAGGGCTGGATTGTTATCGCAGGCAAGTCACTTGTGATCAAAAATACAGCTAAATTAGAACAGCTGTGTGGTTAAAAAACAACAGAAGAACTGTTTATTTCTAGGTTTCTACAAATAACCTTACTTTTGTTGGTTAAAATGCGTGATAGTGTGAAATAATTGATGTGGATCATGGAAATAATGATACAACAATGTATGATTATCGCCATTATTACAAAGTAACTTTATGGAGATTAAAAATGAAAGCAACAAAACTTGCTATTGCTTTATTAGCAGCAACGGGTATTTCAGCGATTGCAACACCTGTAATGGCTTATGAAGCGGGTGATTGGTTAATTCGAGGTCGTATTGTTAATGTTAACCCAAATGACAGTAGCGGCACGCTATTTACTGCGGGGACTCCTATTGCTGGAACTGGTGTAACGGTTGATTCTGATACGATTCCGGAGTTAGATATTACATACATGATTGCACCAAACTGGGGGGTTGAATTAATTCTTGGCTACTCAAAACATACTGTGACATCTTTTGGTGTGGCTGCAAATGCTGCATCTCCTGATGTTATTAATGCGAAAGCCCTGCCTCCAACATTAACGCTACAATACCATTTTGCGCCTAACTCCAATATTCGACCATATGTTGGCGCGGGTGTTAACTATACATACTTTTTTGATGAAAAAGTTGCTGGTGCTTTAAATGCTCCTGGAGCAGATGTTAGCATGGAGAGTTCTTGGGGGCTCGCAGTTCAAGCAGGAGTTGATATTGCACTAAATGATGATTGGTTTGTTAATGCTGACGTGAAATATATTGATATGAATACAACAGCAAATTTCAATGCTAGTAATGCATTAGGTATTCCTTTATCAGTTGATGTCGATGTTGATCCTGTAGTATGGGGTATTGGTATCGGTCGTCGTTTCTAAGTAGTAAAAGTAGGACTCATAATTTAGGCCCTCAATTGAGGGCCTTTTTTTGTCCGTTATTTTATATCAGGAAGAGATTTTTAACAGAGTTTTAACTTTAATGCCAACAAGGGATAACAAGAAAAAATACGTTATCATCGCTGCTACAATAGTTCCTGATAGCATTGCAAAGCGTTGCCATACATCAGCATTAACCCAGCCAATTATTTCTGGTGTGAGCATAAATAAAATGACTATTAAGCCTATATTAGGTATTAATAGTTGAATGAAAAACTGCCCCCAACCAGCACGAGGTCGATAGACATTTAACTTTCTTAGTCCGATATAAAGTAATGCGGCATTTAACATCGCTGCTAGTGAGGTGGCTAAGGCAAGGCCAACATGGGCAAATTGGATCATCAGAATAATATTAAGCACCATATTAGTCACCATAGCGATAATACCTATTTTAACCGGTGTTTTAGTATCTTGACGTGCATAGTAGCCCGGTGCTAATACTTTAATAAAGATAAAGGGTAACAAGCCCAAACCATACGCCATTAAGCTTAGAGAGGCCTTATGGGCATCATTAGCACTAAACTCACCATACTGAAAAAGTGACAACAATAGTGGTTCTGCAAGCCAAATAAGTCCTATCGCGGCAGGTGTACCTATAATAAAGACCCAGCGCAATGCCCAGTCAAGGGTGTTAGAGAATTCAGCTTTTGACTTTGAGGCATGTTTTTTGGATAGGCTAGGTAAGATTACCGTTGACAGAGCAATTCCAAAAATACCGAGTGGAAACTCGACTAGGCGATCGGAATAATATAGCCAAGAAATACTGCCTGTAACAAGGAACGAGGCAAGCAGGGTATCTAGCAATAGATTTATTTGAGCAACAGACACGCCAAACATTGCTGGTATCATCAGTTTGATTATTTTTTGTACGCCACTATCTTTCCAGCCCCAGCGAGGCTTGGGTAGTTGACCAATTTTTATTAAAAATGGAATTTGAAATAGCAGTTGAACTACACCGCCAATAAACACTCCGCATGCTAAGGCAGTAACGGGCTCAGCCATATGGGGTGATAACCAAATGGCGCTGGCAATAAGTGAAAGATTCAGAAAAACGGGTGTAAATGCCGGCGTAGCAAACTTACCAAAACTATTTAAAATTGATCCGGCTAATGCGGTTAACGAAATAAAAAACAGATAGGGAAAGGTTATTTTTAATAGATCGCCAGCAAGATTAATTTTATAGTCATTTCCCACAAAACCAGGTGCAAAGATCATAATAAGAAGCGGTGCAGTTAACACACCAATGGCAGTAATAATAAATAATATTGTGGCAAGCGTACCGCTCGTACTAGCGATCAGATCCTTTAGATCTTTGTCTCCACGATTGCGGTATTCGGCTAGAACAGGGATAAAGGCTTGAGAAAATGCGCCTTCAGCAAATAACCGGCGCAAAAAGTTAGGGATTTTAAACGCTACAAAAAAAACATCCGCACCTAAACCTGCACCGAAAAGTCGAGCAATGACGATATCTCGAATAAACCCCAGTATCCGCGAGATAAACGTCATAATGCTAACGATAGCGGTGGATTTAAAAAGTTTTTCGCTCATTTATTATCTCATTTAATGTTAGGATTTACCTTTTTGAAGAGTGCAACATTGATGGCGACACGGTGTAAAGGCTTTAATTCCAAATGTTTTTTATTCACATACCTCATTATAGTGGGTTTTATACTGGTTTTGTGGGTGAACTGGTTCGCTTGGGTCAATAATGATCGGCGTGATATTCCTGCTGAGTTGCAATCTTTTTTAGAGTCCCCGCCTCGACCCCTTCCCAAATTATTTCTGAAGACAAATAACAAGTCAGTACTTACTAACGATTGGTTTGTTGGTAAGTGGACATTTGTTTATTTTTCTCATGGCAATTGTTTGCCCCTTTGCCGTGCGAGTTTGGAGCAAATGAAGACAACACAACAAGCACTGGCAAACTCAGATGTACAGTTTTTAATCGTGGGTCTGGATGCTGAACATGAAACAACAGAGGGTTTATCGCAGTTTTTACATTCACAGGGTTATTCATTTACGGTTGCTACCACAACAGTAGAGGCAACGGAGGAGCTGGCAACACTATTCAGAGCATTATTTTTGCAAACTGATTTTACCGATAGTAGTTATCTTATTGAGCAAGAACATTCAATTTTTATGGTTGATCCCAAGGGTCGAGTATATGCAACTTTTCGTTCTCCTTATGTTGGTATGCGTTCACATTTTTTTACTCTGCGTCATTTTTTTGCTCAAACAGAGTAGAATAGCTAACCTAAACCCTAGATAAGCACAGCCATCCAGCACATTTCTTTTAGTGGTTCTCCGCGTTAAATTGTCTTCCAATAGCCTGACTATTCTATTGCCACGACAACCTGTCTTAAGCTCTACTAAAATAAATGCACTGGCTTGACAGATAAAGTTTATTTCTTCGTTTTCAGCAATGATTCATTGGTAAGGCTTTG
>JALSIU010000083.1 GCA_026989715.1 Methylomonas sp. | reverse complement strand
GTGCTAAGGCACTTACCAGTGGTGCAAAAGATTTTTTGACCAAACCCTTTGAGCGACTAGAAGTATTACAACGAATTCATAATATTCTTGAAGTACGCTTATTATACAAACAACTCAGCAATCAAAATAAACACCTTGAAGAAGAGGTTAAAAAACGAACGATTGAACTTGAAAAAAGCCGTTATGAAGTTATAGAACGCCTTGGCCAAGCCGCAGAATTTAAGGACAATGAAACAGGAAACCACGTAACCAGAATGAGTTACTACTCTCGTTTACTCGCTCAAGCGAAAGGACTACCTGATAATGAAGTGGAACTTATTTTTCTCGCAACACCGATGCACGATATTGGTAAAATTGGCATACCTGACAACATATTACTGAAACCAGGCAAACTAGATGATAATGAACGAGAAGTTATGCAAACACATGTCATGATTGGAGCAGAGCTGTTATCGGGGAGCGATGACATTCCCTTAATGAAAATGGCAAAGAGCGTTGCCTTAACTCATCATGAAAAATGGGATGGTAGTGGCTACCCAAATGGACTTTCCGGAACAGATATTCCACTCGAAGGTCGTATTTGTGCTATCTGCGATGTCTTTGATGCCTTAACCTCAGAACGACCCTATAAAAAATCATGGTCAATTGATGATGCCATGGCACTGATTCAACGCGAAAGCGGGCATCACTTTGACCCTGAACTTACCGCTCTCTTTGCATCTATTTTAAATGAGGTTTTAGTCTATCGTAACAAATATATCGATAGTGCCACATAAGAATGCAACGGCCAAATCATTCAATAAAAATATTATATATCAAATAACAGCCTTGATACTATCAGCGTACAACTCGCTCGCTTAACGACATAAAATAGAGAGGCAAGATACATCATCCTGCTCTTTCTCATTACTCATAAATTTTATTATTGCAGCTTTTAGTGCATCGAGCCGCTCACCAGCTTGATGTTGTAATAATACGTCAAATAGGCCTACCTCGCCAAACTCTTTATCATTATGATTAAGAGCATCGGTGATGCCATCTGTGTATGCAAATAATTCACAAGGTTCCGTCCATTGCCAAATATCTGTGCTGTCATTAAAATTATTATCATCTAAAATACCTGAAGCAACACTTTTAGATGCAAATTTATGTATTATTTCACAATGACTATTAATGGCGACTAATTCAGGTAATCCGCCATTCCAGATTTCAATAGTTTGATTACCCATATCCAGCATACCTATTGCCAAGGCCACAAAACGACCACGGGGAATATCGACTCGTAAACGATGATTAATTTCTTTGGCAATACTCGAAACCAAAAACTGCTTTTCTGCCATGGACTGAAAAACTTGGTTAACAATAATGGTTGGCAATGAGGCGGCTAAACCATGTCCCGTAGAGTCAGCAATAATAAAATAGAGGCGGTCAGCACTCATTTTCTTAATGCTAATTAAATCGCCACTAAAATGCTTAGAGGGACAGTGCCAATAATTTATGTTGTCATCTCGAAAATCTTTATATTTAATGAGCTGATCAAAAATATCTTTAGTAAAAGCATATTCTGCTTCATTTTTCTGGTGATATTCAGTTAATTGCCGATTTGCCTCTAATAAATTCTTCTGTATCAAAATAGAGTGTTGCATAGTGCGAACCTTAGCAAGCAATATGTCTCTATTTAAAGGCTTGGTAAGATAGTCATCTGCGCCAGCTCTCAAGCCTGCAATCATTTTTTCTTCATCAGCTAAAGCACTAAGAATAACAATAGGTATCCATTTGTGCGTGCATTGCTCACGTATTTTAATGGTTGCTTCAACACCATTCATTTCTGGCATCATAACGTCCATAAGAATTAAATCAGGCTCCTCCTGAACAGCCAATTCAACAGCCTGCAAGCCATTTTCTGCGTAAATAAACTCATGCTTTTTAGTCAATATTTTAGCAACCAACAACCTATTGACTGCGATATCATCAACAATTAAAATTTTCAATATATGCACCTGATTACGTATAAATTTCAATAGCTCCCTAATCCGTCACAAACTGAACCTGACTGACCCCCATATGCTGTAATTTTTTACTCACCCCGTCCGCTTCTGTCACGGAAGTAATAGGACCAATCTGCACTTTATAAAAAGTTGCCCCAGCCACTTGACGCGTCACAATGCGACTCGTCGTCAAACGTAATTCAGCGACTTGTTGTTGTAATTTAATGGCATTTTCTGCGGCACTAAAAGCACCGACCTGCATATAAACCTGCTTAACCGTACTAGGATTTATATTTCCTGTTTGCTCGCCAGGTTGCACTGCGATCACTTCCACAAAGCCCGTCCCCGCTTTATCCAAACCTAATTTAACAGCAGCAGCATAGGATAAATCAATAATACGCTGCTTATGAAAAGGCCCGCGATCATTGACTCTTACAATAACTTGACGCTGATTTTGCAAATTAGTGACCCGCACATAGCTTGGAATAGGCAGGGTTTTATGTGCTGCCGTCATCGCATACATATCATACACTTCACCTGTTGCCGTTTTCTTTTGGTGAAATTTAGTGCCATACCAGGAGGCAATACCTTGTTGCTTAAACCCCTTATTGCTAGGCAAAACATGATATGTCTTACCTAAAACTTGATACGATTTAGGATTTACAGATGCTGACCAAGGCTCATATTGTGGCACTGCGTCCGGAATAGACGCAATATTTACCTTATGATTATTTGGCCTGCCATCGACAATAGCTTTAACAGACGATTCAGCTTCAATTTTTTCTTGGTTAGAACAAGCTGCGAGTAATAACAGCAATATAAAGACATTAATTTTTTGCATGATGACCGGCCATATAGCGCTTTTTAATCGCCTTGCTTAACTGAAATACGGCCATTGCATAAAGCTTGCTGTGATTATAACGAGTAATAACATAAAAATTATCCAGCCCCACCCATAAATCATACCCTTTTTTCTGTGTAAAACTGAACAACTTGAGCGGCTGATTATTAAGCATCTCTGCGGGTAACTGCACTCGTAGCGCACGTAACTGAGCGGCATTAAAATCAGGTTTTAAACCGTCAGTTAAAGCCTGCTTATGCAGCCCACTAACAGCAGTCACAGGAAAAGCAATTTCTTGTTCAGGTTGCCAATGATGTTTCGCAAAATAATTGGCAACACTGGCAATGCTATCCGCTGGGTTATGCCAAATATCGCGCTGGCCATCACCTTCAAAATCAGCGGCATAATGCCGATAACTGCTAGGCATAAATTGCGGCATTCCCATCGCGCCGGCATACGAGCCGACCGGTTTCAAAGGGTTCATTTTTTCTTCACGGCATAGCAATAAAAAATGCTCTAACTCACTAAGAAAAAATTGACTACGCTTTGGGTATTCAAAGCCTAGTGTTGCCAAAGCATTAATGACTTTATAACCACCGGTGCGTGCGCCATATAAAGTTTCAACACCAATAATGGCAACCATTATTTCCTCCGGCACACCATGTTTTTTCCGCATTGCGGCTAGACTAACTTGATTTTCCTGCCAGAACTTAACGCCACCTTTAATCCGTTTATCTTGTAAAAATATTTTACGATATTTATACCAAGGCATCCCTTCTGCCGGACGTTGCATTGCCGCAATTATCTTCGGCTTAATATCGACCGATTTAAATAATTTTTCCAGTTCGCGACGCTCGAAATGATGCTCAGTCACCATTTTGCTAATAAACTTATCAACAATTGCTGTCTTTTTTATTTCCGCGTGCGCAACAGAAGCTATTAATGTGGACAAAAGGAACAACGAAGCAATTAATAGCTTAAACATAATATTGAAAATGTTATTTTAATAAACAAAAAGTGATGCCGCAGGTTGAGCTAACTTATCAAATGTAACTCAGGCAAGGCAGCCCAATATTTACAATGACATTGGCTATTTCTTCTGCACATACAAATCAGTAATCGTGCCGGTCACCATCTCGGCAGCAAAAGCAAACGTCTCTGATAACGTCGGGTGCGCATGAATAGTCAAGCCGATATCTTCAGCATCAGCTCCCATTTCTAAGGCTAACACGGCTTCCGCGATCAACTCACCCGCATTAGGCCCTACCATACCTGCCCCTAATACACGGCCTGTTTCAGGGTCGCACAGAATTTTAGTCACACCTTCATTACGACTTAAGCTTAATGAACGCCCGCTAGCAGCCCAAGGAAATGCGCCTTTTTCATAAGCGATGCCTTTTTCTTTTGCTTCCAGCTCGGTTAAGCCCATCCAAGCAACTTCAGGATCAGTATATGCTACAGATGGAACCGTTAAGGCATCAAAGCCGGACTTATGCCCTGCTATCACTTCGGCCGCAATTTTACCTTCATAAACCGCTTTATGTGCCAACATCGGATTACCAACAATATCGCCGATGGCAAAAATATGCGGCACATTCGTTTTTTGTTGCTTATCCACCGCGATAAAACCGCGCTCATCAACCTTAACCCCCGCATTTTCAGCACCAATCAATAAGCCATTTGGCTTACGACCAATCGCAACCAGTAC